>NZ_DATEJY010000124.1:0-91230 GCF_035277725.1 Dyella sp.
GCAATGGCAATATGCAGTCGGAGGTCGACAACAATGGCAACACGACGACGTATCTATACGCCGCCACCGGCCAGCTTCAGCAGACGGTAGAAGCATCAGGTACGAGCATTGCTCGCACGACCACGTATCAATGGGATAGCACGCCTGGTACCGATCGCCTCCTTTCGGTTACGGTGGCTGGTTTGTCTCAGACGCTCTACAGCTATAACGCCCAAAACCGCCTAGCATCCGTGTCGGTCAAAAATCTTACCGCTAACGGCACACAAGGGCAGACGCTCACGACCACTTACACATACACGCTCTATCCCAATGGCATGGTTAAGACCATGTCGGTCGCTCATCCCTCGCCGAATAACAGCGATACCGACGTCTATACCTACGACGCACTAGGTAACTTAGTCTCGCAAGCGAATGGGCTGGGTCAGACCACGACATACAGTAACTACAATGCGCTCGATGAGCCGGGCCATGTCGTAGGACCCAACGGTGACGCAACCGACTTCACCTACGACGGCCGCGGCCTGCTAATGACGCGAACCACCTATCCCAATGGCAGCGCTGCGCGCTGGACCTATACCTACGATCAGTTTGGGCTAGTAAACAGCGAGAGCGATCCGGACGGCCAGGCGACCACTTGGAACCGCAACGCTGGAGGCGTGTTGCAGACCATCACCCATAACGACAAGGACGGTGCTTCCACCGAGACGTTTGGGTATGACGCGATGGGCGACGTCACGTCATATACGCTGGCCCGCTCTGGCAATGTGAGTCTCTCCTGGACAGCGAGTTATGACGAACTCGGCAGGCTTTATCAAAAGAACGGCAACCACGGTCAATCGGTGACCTACAGTTACGACGGCAATGGAAACATTCATTCCGCCACCAATGCTGCGGGCCACGTCATCGCGTATGAGTACGATGAACTGAACCGCGCGAAAAAAATTACTGAAAGCGGCGGAGCAACGGTATTTCCGCCTACTGGTGTTCCCTCGATCAGCCTGGCAGCGACCAGTACCACGGGAAGTTACGCCGTGAGCTGGACTGCGGTGTCGGATGCCACGTACTACGAATTGCAAGAACAGGTGAATGGCGGCGCGTGGTCAGACGTGCAGTCCAATGGAGCGACCAATTGGAGCTCCGCGGGCAAGGTAAACGGCACCTACGGCTATCAAGTAAGGGCATGCAATAGCGCCGGGTGTGGCGGCTATAGCGCCACAAGCTCCATCAGCGTTCAGCTGGTACCGACGACAGCACCCACGCTGAGTGTGCCGGCATCCAATAACACTGGAGCATTTACCGTAAGTTGGACTGGCGTTAGTGGCGCCCAAACATACACCCTGCAGGAGAAGGTGAATGGCGGAAGTTGGACTACCGTCCAGAGCACCTCCTCCACCAGTTGGAGCACGACGGGACGGCCCGCAGGTACCTATGCCTACCAGGTGGCTGCCTGTATCAGTCTAGGCTGCGGTCCATGGAGCCCCTCCAGCACCGTTGTAGTGACGTTGCCACCGACCGGTGCCCCGGCATTGACCGCGCCATCGACCAATCACAGCGGCAGTTATGGCATCAGCTGGACGAGCGTCGGTGCCGCCACTAGCTATCAGCTGCAAGAGCAGGTCAATGGCGGCGGCTGGTCCACTGTGCAGAACACGTCGGCTCAAAGTTGGAATGCGAGCGGTCATGCGACCGCAACGTACGGCTACGAAGCGCGGGGATGCAATATTGGCGGCTGCGGTCCTTTCAGCGCCGTTGCCAGTGTTGCAGTGACGCTGGCGCCGAGCAGTGCGCCTTCCATTAGTGCGCCAGGCACGAACGGTAATGGAAGCTTCTCTATCAGCTGGAATGGGGTCACCGACGCTACTAACTATGTGCTGCAAGAGTCCGTCAATGGCGGCGCATGGACCACGGTTCAAAACAGTAGCGCAACCAGTTGGAGCACGTCGGGTCGCCCTGCGGGTACTTACGCTTATCAAGTTCAGCCTTACAACACGATCGGTTCCGGTCCCTGGAGCGCGGCAGTCACCGTGACCGTAAACATTCCCGTAGGAAGCAATGGACAGTCCTATGGGGCGCCCTGCGATATTGCGGTTGGGAAGTCAGGGCATGCAGCTCTGGGCTATCAGCTGGCCGACGGCAATACATGGCAAGCTTTCATTGTGATGTGCTCCACGATCGGGTCAGGACATCCTTTGGTCAAAGCATCAGGCCCTGTACCAGCTGCGGCGGTTTCGGTGCAGTACACATGGACATATGTGGGTGTCCCAGCCGGCGATGGGGATGCAGGAGGCGGCATTTCGAATGCGGCTGCATCACCGGTGGCGGTCAGCAGCAATCCGGTAACTCAGTACACCACGGCCACCTGGCCGCAGACGGCACCCACTCGTGGGCGTATCTACCAGCTCCGCGTCGATTTCTTTAATGCCATCGGGGCAAATATTTCGTCCTCGACATCCACCATGGAAGCCGAAACCACGGGGTCGCCGTAATGAAACATGTTCATTTATCCAAGGTTGACCAGTCATCCCCGAGTGGTACAAAGATGAGCCATCCTATGCGCCGATTATCAGCAATCATTTGCGCAGCTCTTACGGGGTATGCCATCACGCCGCAGATTGCATTGGCTGATACCCCCACCGTAACTCAGATAGGCTACGACGCAGGCGATCACGTAACCAGCGTGACTGATCCGCGCGGTCTGATCACCAACTACAACTACGATGGCTTGGGACAGTTGTGGCAGCAGGTGAGCCCGGATACTGGTACGACGAACTATAGCTACGATGCCTATGGCCGCCCTGCTTCGATGACGCGGGCAGATGGCACGACGACCACGTACGGCTATGACAGCCTGAGTCGCACGGTGAGCTTAAGCGCGGGGGGCCAAACGCAAGTCTTCACTTATGACTCGTGCACGAATGGTGTCGGCCGGTTGTGTACGCTCAGCGACAACACGGGCAGCACCTCGTACACCTACACTTCGGAAGGCTGGCTTTCCGGTCGTGGGTTTTCCATTGCTGGCATAACCTATGCGCTAGGTTACAACTATGATGCTACTGGGCATGTAACGGCGGTGAATTATCCTGATGGCAATCAGGCTGTGTATAGCTATACCAATGGCGTAGTGTCGAGCGTACAGCTGAGTGTAGGCGGCAATGTAACCAACACCGCGACCAACGTTACTTACCAGCCAGGCGATGCTGCGATGACGCAGTGGACATCTAGCAACGGTATTGCAAATACTCTCAGTTACGACAGCGATGGGCGCTTGACGTCCATCAATGCCGGCAACGTACAAAGTCTCGGTTTTTCGTACGATACTGCCAACCGCATTGTTGGCATCAACAATGGCGTAGAAGGCTCGATGACGCAAAACTTTGGTTACGACGCTATGTCCCGCCTCACTGTTGCCTATGGCAACGCGGACAACGAGGCCTTCCAATATGACGCGAATGGTAACCGCATTACTCAGGTGGTGAACGGGACTTCCAACACTGTCGGCACCAGCTCTACCAATAATCAGGTCACCGGCCTTTCTGGTGGTAGCAATGTCAGCTATGGCTACGACCCAAATGGTAACCTCACTACGGTATCGGGCACTCCTACCTTTACTTATAGTCCGTTCAATCGGCTGATTGCCGCTAACGGCGCCACGTATTACGTGAATCCGGAAGGGCAGCGTTTAGAAAAAACGGTGAACGGTACTTCTACGATCTTTGCGCCAAGCAGTTTAGGCTCGCTGATGGCCGAAAACCAAGGCAACGGTTGGATTGACTACGTCTGGCTCAACGGCCGTCTGATCGGACGCGTGTACGGTGGACAGGTACTGGCTATTCACGATGATCAACTGGGCCGGCCAGAGGCGATGACCGATACTTCGCAGGCCATAGTGTGGCGTGCACATAACTTTGCTTTCGATCGCACTGTGGTCCTGAATAATGCGGTGCCGCTGAATTTAGGATTTCCGGGACAGTATTACGATTCTGAAACGGGTATATGGAGCAACGGGTTTCGGGACTACAGCTCAGGCGTAGGGAAATATTTGGAGAGTGATCCATCTGGATTGGATGGAGGAATTAACACCTATGCCTATGTCGGGGGAAATCCGATCAACGATGTTGACCCACTTGGGCTGCGCGCGCTCAACGACTGCGAAAAGAGTCTCCTGAGCCCGTACATTCCCAAGATCGATCTGGATAACGCGGACGTCCACGATGGAAGCGTTCCTTGGTACACGCCGAAAGACATGGCCGGAATCACCAGGGGAAACGATATTTACTTTAGACCTGGCGCCTACCCCGGAGGCACGCCACAGGGGCTATCGATTTTGGGGCACGAACTGGTTCATGTGGGCCAATATCGTCAAGGTATGACTTGGGTCTCGTACCTTTGGTCGGTTCGCAGTGGTTACGCCGAAGACAGTAAATATGAAAAGCCTGCGTATGCCATGGGAAGCAAAATTCTTAACGATCTTAAATCTGCCGGGACGAATTGCTCATGTGGAAAATAAGCGCGCGGATCATGGTTCTATGCATCTTTATGTTCATCAGTGGCTGTGCGAGCTATGGGATGGAGCACGCTAAACTAGCGGCGGCACGCAAATTCTACGATCAACCTGTCAACCAACAGACTCAGACGTTTCGCCGGCGTTCCTTGGAAGACCAACTGGACTTGTTTTTTTTTGGCAATCAGATTCACCATCCGCCGGCCATATACCTTGCGCCTTGCTTCGCATTGAACGGGCCGCCTGCGGTGAAGCTTCTCCGCTCGAAACTGGACACACAACCCGACGACCTGAGTCTGCGTGACATCGCCGCGCTGCTCGGAATGATCGACATGATGGGTCAGTACGATGTAGCGGGTGATAAGCAATTGCTTGCTGTGTTGTCCAGTCGAATCGCGCGAATGAAAGATCAAAACTGGCGGCAGACCGCCGAGGATGAAGTGTCTAATTTTGGGAAGAGACGAACTGAGGCTGCAAAACACGCGCCCGAATGTGGTTAATGGGCCTCAGGACGCATTTTATATTGCCATATTTATGTCGATGACAATCCGCTCACGTACTGTGACCCGTATGGGCTATGGACCTCACGCACCTCCACGAATCCCGGGGCGGTTCACTCCCAAATAATTGGCGTTTGTTCAAGCGATCTTAAGAGAGACCGCTTGGTGAGGGGGGTGATTCTTGTTAGCTGCTTGCTATTGAAGGGTTACCGGACAAGTCAGTTATTAAGTATGGAGAAAACTTAAGTATCTCTTCTCCGATCCAGTTGTTCAGCTCACTCAGGCGTGCTTGCAATGGCACAAGCTCGTTAACAACAAACACCTGTGCAGCGGGCACAACCGATCCGAAGCCGGTGGTGCCCGTCGGCACCAAGCCAAGCAACTGCGGCGGTACGCGATGTGCAGCAAGCACATCATCGCGCGTCACATTTTTGATATTGAAGAACTCATCTTTGGCGGCCACCTCGCTGATCGGCATCAATTGAAGCCCATCCTTCTTGCCGCCGGGCGCGTACATAAACAGGTTCCTAAAATTCCCCGGCCCCTTGCTGTTCTTGAGCGCCGTCTTGATCGCATCGACTTGTGCTTCATCGGATAGTGCGTCGGTGAGATACAAAATGTACCCAGCATGTGAACCGTTGAGGTAATACTTGCGCCGAAACAACGTGCCCGATTCGTTGAGCCAAGCGCTTTGCAACGCCGCCAGGTATTCCGGCACACCATAGATTTCCTGATGCACATCCGGCTCCCTCAGATGGAACACCGAACCCGGCGCAAACTCGTACTCCGTCTTCCACCCTTTCACCATGAAGTAGGTGTCTAGATCATCACACCCACGGCGCATGTACTTCGCCAGGGACGGTTGCAGCGGTTGTACCTTGCCCAACCGATTTTTGGGCGCTTCCAGGTAACTGTTGCCGAACACTAGATAGTCGAGCACGTAACGCGCAAACGCTTCGCGACTCAGCAAGCGGTGTGGCTTGAACGACGACACCAGAATGTTGCGCTTCACATAGATCGCACTGGAATGATGGGGTGTTGCACGAAACGAGCGTGCCAAACCCTCCAGCGACACCGGCGGTTCGTACCAGCGCCCATTGCGCCACGCTTCCATGTACTCGAGCACCTCACGCCCATCAAGCACGGGCGTTGGATCGCCAAACGCAAATGCCTCGATACGCGGCATCGTCACGGACTCACTCATCAGAAAATCTCCAGCAAACTGGTATTGCGCGCGGTCGCGCCTTCCAGGGGTTCGTTGATCAGGGCATGCATGCAGGCCCACGCGAGATCCGCGTGGCCGGTGTCTTCGGTACGGCCAGCGGTGTAGGTCACCTGTCGGCCGCTGTGGCTGAGCGTCTTGCGGATGGCCATGAACGATTGGGCGAGATCCGTCCAGCCGGCGTCGAATTCCAGCCGTCCCTTGCCGATCACGTTCTGCGCCTTCATCACCATCTGCGCTTTGGTATCGGGCGAATACACGATCTTCCGTGCCAACGGAAAGAACTGGACTACCAACTGATGCACGGCGGCACCGATGCCGGTGCCATCAATGCCGATGTACGTCACGCTGTAGCGCTTGGTGATCTTGCGGATGAAATCCGCCTGTGCCTCGAAGTCCATCCCCTTCAGGCGATGCCGTTCCAGCACGCGGAATTTACCGCCCGGCTTGCTGGGCGGCGCCACGACCACCAACCCCGCGCTGTCACCGCCCTCGCCCAGAGAGGGGTCATACCCGATCCACACCGGCGCATACCCGAACGGACGCATCGCCAGCGGCTGCAGATCGGTCCAGTCCACCCAACTGTCGACCATGCAGCCTTGCATCATCGCCAGGGTAAAGAGGCTGTCCCCGTCATCCAGGAACTGACACATCAGGAGGTTGGCGAATTCGTCCGGCGTGTACTCGATGCGCAGCTCATCCAGATCGAACAAGCTGCAGCCTCCGCGCTCGGCATCCTCGATTGTGACGATTTGCCGCCACACCTTGTCCGGGCAGCGCAGACCGCCGACCAGCGCTTCATGCGTGGTGACGAGGTCCAACCGTTGATCCTTTGGCCGGCGGCGGTTGTAACGATCGCCCGTCCAGTACGGGTACGCGAGATGGCTTTTAGCGCTGGGCGTGGAGAAATACGTCTTGCGCCATTGCTTGTGCATGGCCATGCCAGAGGCGACCTTGTTGATCTCCTCGAAATTGCAGGTCCAGAAGAACTCGTCGTAGTAGAAATTGCCGTGATAGCCCTGCGCGGTGCGCGCGTTCTGACCGAGAAAGTACAGGTGCGCGCCATTCCATAGGACGATCGGATCACCCTTGAGGTCGATGTCGCAGGTCTCCAGCGCGAACTGGCGGATGTACTGCTTGAAGATGTGCGCCTGCGCTTTGCTGGCCGACAGGAAGATCTGGTTGCGCCCCGTGCTGATGGCATCAAACAGCGCTTCGCGCGCGAAATACCACGTCGCACCGATCTGGCGACTCTTCAGAATCATGCGCGTGCGTTCGTCCGCCGCGCGATGCCAGGTGTGTTGGTACTCGAACAACGAAGTGAGGAATGTCTTGCGCAGGTGCTCGACCTGTTCCTCGCTGAAGGTGTTGCGTTTGGGTTGTTTCTTCGGGCCGGCGTTGCGCGCTTCGATGGCTGGATTGAGATCCGCCTCGTTCCCGCCGGGTGCTTCGTACCGGCGCACACGTGCCAGGCGCTCGATCTGACGGCCGAGCAGATCGATTTCCTTGTAGTCGCTGCCGGTCTTTGGATCTTTGGTGACCAACTGCACCATGCGCGCTTCGATGCAGGTTTCGACGCGTTCGATCACCGGCGCTTTGTCCCATGCATCGCGCGTCTTCCACGATTCCACGGTGGTGCGCGCGATCCCTATCGTTTGCGCGATGTCCGACACGCGCCATCCCTGCCAATACAAGGCCCGCGCACTGCGGCGCTGATCGACTTCGGGAGCAGGCATCACCATGCGCGCATCGTCGCCCGCGCGCGCTCGTATCGATCGCTTAGCGCTGGGTACCAGTGGATTGGTACCGCGCTATCGCGTTGCTCGCGCGACGCGCGGTGTCGAGGATGGCCCCGTCCTTTTACGTTGCTGCGTTCACGAGGTGTCGGCCATGGCCAAAAGCAAGTTCTTCCGCGTCGCCGTCGAAGGCGCAACCACCGACGGCCGCACGATGGAGCGCAGTTGGATCAGCGACATCGCCGCGACCTACAACCCGCAGACCTACGGCGCGCGCATTTTCCTCGAGCACATCCGTGGCCTGATGCCGGATGGTCCGTTCAAGGCCTACGGCGACGTGACAGCGGTGAAGGCCGAAGAAATCACCGACGGCGATCTCAAGGGCAAGCTGGCCTTGTTTGCGCAGATCGAGCCCACGGCCGATCTGGTGAGCATGACCAAGGCCAAGCAGAAGATTTACAGCAGCATTGAGGTCAATCCGAAATTCGCCAGCACCGGCCGCGCGTAGCTGGTGGGCCTCGGTGTCACCGACAGCCCGGCCAGCCTCGGCACCGACATGCTGACCTTTGCAGCGCAGGCCTCCGCCAATCCGCTCGCGAGCCGCAAGCTGTCGCCGGACAACCTCTTCACTGCTGCCGAGCCCATCGAGATCGAGTGGGAAGAGGAATCGACCAATAGCACCACGACGCTGTTCGCCGCGATCAAGGAACGCCTGGCGAAACTCGCCGGCAACGCCAAGGTGCAGGACGCGCAGTTTACCGAGCTGGGCGATGCCTTGAATGGTCTGACCGAGGCGTTGGAGCAGCTTGCCTCGCACTCGACCACGACGACCCAGCAATTCACCGATCAGCTCTGCGCTTTCACGCACCGCCTGGATGCCATCGAGCAGGCCGGCAGGGACACCAGTACCGCCTTCGCCACGCTGCGTGCCGAACTGGAGGCCACGCCCGCGTTTACGCCACGCCCGCCGGCCACCGGCGGTAGCGGCGTCTTGCAAACCGACTGCTGATCCGCCCTCGCTTTCTTTTCCGATTCTCGCTTGCCCGCCCCGGAGCCTTCATGCGTAACGACACCCGCCGCCTCTTCAACGCCTACGCGGAACGCGTGGCTCAGCTCAATGGCGTGGACAGCGCCGCGAGCAAATTCAGCGTGACACCGACCGTGCAACAGACGCTGGAAAACCAACTGCAGGCCAGCAGTGACTTCCTGGGCAAGATCAACGTCATCGGCGTGCAGGAACAGGAAGGCGAAAAAGTGATGCTGGGCGTCACCGGCACCATTGCCGGGCGCACCGATACGCGCACCAAGGACCGCATGCCGCGCGATGTCAGCGATCTCAAGAATCAGGGCTATCGCTGCGAGAAGACGGACTTCGATACCTTGATCAAATACCAGCAGATCGATGCGTGGGCGAAGTTTCCTGATTTCCAAACGCGTCTGCGCGACGCGATTATCAAGCGCCAGGCACTGGACCGCATCCTGATCGGCTTCAATGGCGTGAAGGTCGCCGCCGACACGGATCGCGCCGCCAACCCGCTGCTGCAGGACGTGAACATCGGCTGGTTGCAGCACATCCGCACGGAGGCGCCCAGCCATTGGATGAAGGAAGGCGCGACCCAAGGCAAGATCCAGGTCGGCACCGTCGCTGGCTGCGATTACGCCAACATCGACGCGCTGGTCTACGACGCGGTGATGCTGCTGGAGGAGCCGTACCGTGATGCGACGGATCTCGTCGCCATCTGCGGGCGCAAGCTGCTGCACGACAAGATGTTCGCGAAACTCAACCGTGACCAGCGCGCCACGGACGAGTTGGCCAGCGACATCCTGATCAGCCGCGAAGCGATGGGCGGGCTGCCGGCCATCCGTGTGCCGGGCTTCCCGGATAACGCCGTGCTGGTGACGCCGCTCAGCAATCTCTCCATCTACTGGCAGGAAGGCGCTCGCCGCCGTTTGCTGCGCGATCGACCGGAGCGCGACCAGATCGAGAACTACGAGTCCTCCAACGATGCTTACGTGGTCGAGCACTACGGCACGGTGGCCCTCTTCGAAAACATCGAGCTGAAGCACTGAGGACGTCCACGATGACCAGCCCCGCCATGCGTCATCGGGAGCGTGTGTTGGCGGCCCAGGCAGCGAGCCTGGCCGCCAACACCGGTTCGCGACAGCTCACCGGCAGCGCCTACGACTTGATGCTTGCCAAGCTCGCCGAAGACAAGCGCGTGCTGAAGAGTATCCAGTCCATCCAGCAGAAGATCGCGGTCAAACGTCAGCGCTTGCCGGAATACGACGCATGGATTGCCGGTGTGCTCGACGCCGATCAACCGGTGCAGGACGATGTGTTCGCCACGCTGATGGTGTGGCACATCGACACCGGTGCGCTGGAGTCCGCGCTCGACATGGCCGCGCATCTCCTGAAGCACGACTTGAAGCTGCCCGAGCACTATCAGCGCGACGTCGCCACGCTGGTAGTCGAGGAAATCGCCGATCAGAGCGAGAAGCCCGGCACCACGGTCACCGTCGATCAGCTCTTGCGCGTCGGGCAACTGAGTGAGGGGCGCGACATGCCCGATGAAGTACGGGCCAAGCTGCACAAGGCCGTTGGGCTTGCACTGCGCGACACCAGTCCCACTCAAGCCCTCGACCACCTGCAGCATGCGCTGCGCCTGAATCCGCGACTCGGCATCAAGACCGAGATCGGCAAGCTGCAGAAGCAGCTTGTTGTCGCGACCTGAGCTCGCCCCGAGCGCCGCGGCGGCTCGGTGGGCCTCCGATGACCTCTCTCCCATCCGGATGACCCACCGACCACCGCCGCACCTTATCGAAGAGATCCCGATGTCCGGCTTTGTCGCTACCGCCCCTCACCTTGAACCGCCCGCGATCCGGTCGGGCGACTGGTATCCGCCAATCGCCCTCGCCGACGTGCGCGCGGTGCTACGTCTGGACGGCACCGTCACCGATGCGCGCCTCACCGAAAGCGTCGCGCTGGCGATGTCGGCGGTGGAGGACGAACTGGATGCGTGGCAACACCAGCAGGAAGCGCTCGGTCGCGCGTCGCTTGCGGACGTGCCGAGCAAGGTGATCGGTGACGCCTCGCGGCTGGTACTGCTCTATCAGCGCGCTGTGTACGCGACGGCGAAAGCCGAACTGATCGAACGCTATCGGGATGTCGATAGTACCGATGCCGGACAACGGCGTGCCGAAGCGATGGAATTGTCCGTCGACGATTACCGCCGGCAAGCCCGCTATGCGATTCGCGACATCCTGGGCCGTCCACGCGCCACGGTGGAGCTGCTCTGATGATCGTGCGTGCGCTGCAGGGCGAAACGCTCGATGCGCTCTGTCAGCGCGTGCTGGGGCGCACCGCCAGCGTGACGGAAGCGGCGTTCGCCGCGAATCCCGGCCTCGCCGATCTCGGCCCGGTGTTGCCGCAAGGCTATCCGGTTCACTTACCCGACACCGCTCAAACCGCGCAGTCCGTGACGGCGCAGGTACAACTCTGGACCTGAAGGACGCACGATGGCCGAACCCACGACCACCACCACGCTCGCCTTCGTCGCCACCGGCGTGGGCCTGGCCACCCTGGTGCCCGGTATCGATGGCAATGCCATCGTCGGCGCTTTTGCCGGCGCGGCCCTCGTCGCGCTGCATGCGCGGGATGTGTCGATGACTTCGCGCGGCATCTACCTGTTTATCAGTTGGATCATCGGCTACCTCGCGGCACCGGAAGTGGCGACGCGCATCGGCGTGCAGGCCACGGGTGTCGCCGCATTCCTCGCTGCAGCATTCGCCATCGCCGTCACCGTCCAGGTGCTGGAGCGGATCAAGACCATCGACCTCACCACCTGGCTGCGTCGGGGAGGCTCCTGATGGACCACCTCTTTACTGCGCTGCTCTTCACCACGAACGCCATCACGTGCGCGCGCCTGCTCTTGTATCGACGCGCCGGTGCTCGGTATCGCCTCGCGGTTAGCGGGTGCGCTTGGGTGCTGATCGTCAGCACCGGCAGCACGGCGCTGGGTGTCATGTTGGGCCTCTATGCGAACACGCCCATTCACCTCGGTGATCTTGGCGTGTCGCTCGTGCTGTGCGTACTGAGTCTTACGGCACAGGGCAATGTCGCGGCCATCCTTCGGACGAATCATGACGACTAAACCTTTGCGCGCCGGTGATCACGGTGCGGATGTCACCGTGCTACAGCAGCGATTGAATCGCGCTGGCCAATCAATCGCCATCGACGGCTGGTACGGACCGGCCACCGAGACCGCGGTGCGTGCGTTTCAGCGTAGCCGTCACCTGGTCGAGGATGGCATCGCGGGGCCGCGCATGCAGGACGCCTTGCTCGGCACCGTCGATCCGCGTGCACTGAGGCAAGCGGATATCGAGCACGCGGCAGCGGAACTCGGCTGCGAGAGCGCCGCGATCAACGCGGTGGTCGAAGTGGAAAGCCCGCGTACCGGTTACCTCCCGGATGGGCGGGTGGTGATCCTGTTCGAGCGGCATGTGTTCTGGCGGCAGTTGCAGGCATACGGTATCGATCCGGTCAGCGTGAATGCACCGGCGTCGATTTTGAGCCAGGTGCGTGGTGGGTACGTCGGTGGTGCCGCCGAATACGCGCGCCTGGCGCAGGCCATGGCAATTGCCAGTGAGCCCGCCATGGAAGCGTGTAGCTGGGGGCGTTTCCAGGTCATGGGTTATCACGCCAAGGTGCTCGGTTACACCAACGCCACACAGATGGCCGCGGCCTTCGCCAAGGGCGAAGCCGAACAGCTGCAAGCATTCATGCAATTCGTGCAAAGCGATGCGGAGCTGTTGAAGGCGCTGCGCGGTCGCAAGTGGACGGCGTTTGCGCGGAGCTACAACGGTCCGGCGTATGCCGACAACCTCTACGATGTGAAGCTCGCCAAGGCATATGCACGCCATGCCGCCGCACGGCCGCCTGTTTCGGAGGTCGCATGACGCTGCTGCGCCAGGTGCTGCTCGGCGCTGCCCTTCTCGGCGCCCTGTGGCTCTATCACGTCGTCACGCAGCAACGCATTGCGCTCGCTGAGGCGCGTGCGGACACCGCCATCATTATGCAGCGTGACCTGGCTGACCAACTCGCCGCCGCTAAGGCCAGCGAACACATCGTGACGCGTTACGTCGACCGCGTACGCGTCGTGTATGAGCGCGGCGCCACGCTGACCAAGGAGATCCCAGTCTATGTCACCGCCCAAGCGGATGCTGCTTGCTCTGTGCCTGTTGGCTTTGTGCGCGTGCACGACGCCGCCGCCGCGAATGACCTGCCCGCTCCCGCCGGAGCTACTGATGCGCAGCCCAGCGGGCTTGCGCTCTCTACCCTTGCCGGCACCGTCGTCGACAACTACGTCACCTGTCACGCGGCCATCGAGCAAGTGAAGGCGCTGCAGTCGTGGGTACACGCCAACCAGGCCACGCCATGAAGAAGCCGGCCAGCTTGCGCCAGGCGCTGACGGCAGCGCTGTCGGATCTCGCACGTAATCCCGAAAACCTGCTGGTGTTCGTGGACAAGGGCTCGGTGATCGCCACCTACGTACCGGGCCTGTCGTTCGAATACAGCTACACGCTCAACGTCATCCTGACCGATTATGCGGGCGATCCCGATACCGTGATGGTGCCGCTCCTGCTGTGGGTGCGCGACAATCAGCCGGAGCTGCTCGACAACGTCGGCATGCGGCCCGATGGCATCACCTTCGAAGCGGACATCATCAGCCATGACGCGTGTGATCTCAGCCTCACGCTGAAGTTGACCGAACGCGTGATCGTTGCCGAGAGTGACAATGGTCGCCTGGATATCACGCACATTGACGAACCAATGCCTGAGCCACTACTGATGGCAAAACATTGGCGGTTGTTTTTGCGTGACGCGTTGATCGCGGAATGGGATCAGCCCGCATGAGCGATACGGATCTGACGCTGCTGGAAGATTGGGTGGATGGGTTGCTATTGGCCACTAGCCCTGCAAAGCGTCGTCGGCTCGCGCAATCGGTGGCGATCGCGTTACGTCGAAGTCAGCAGCAACGGATTGCCGATCAACGCAATCCCGATGGCACACCGTACGTGCCGCGCAAAGTACCCAAGCTGCGCAACAAGGCAGGGCGCGTCAAGCGCGGAAAGATGTTTGCGAAACTGCGAACGGCCAAATACCTCAAAACCAACGCCACGGCCGATGCGGCGGAGGTAGCGTTCACGGGCCGAACCGAACGCATTGCACGTGTGCACCAATACGGTCTGACGGATCGCGTGACGCCCACCGGCCCACGGGTGCGCTATGCACGACGCGCGTTGCTCGGCTTCAGCATGGAGGATCGACAGCGAGTGCGCGATCTCCTCCTCTACCATCTCACGCGCTAGGTCGGCTACGCCGAGTGGAACACGTGTTACCAAGGTGTTTGTTGCGCCAGGTTCAAGCAGGCACTTCTAGAGTTTGAGACCAACGACTGCTTATGCGTCCTAGGACACCCCATGTCAGTCACGCATTTGAAGGCGGTCAAGAACTTTACGGCTTGTTTGGAACACGGTGGTCAGCATCGCTTTGAGATTACCCTGGATGAAATGCCCGCCCTCGAGGCGATGCTCGGGCCGAGTCACAGCCTCGCCATTCCTTGCACCCACACCGATAACGCTGTCGAGAAAACGGTCTGGGCCACCTTGGTCGATCTCATGGCCGATCGCGGCGCCACCTGCTATTACCAACGGGTAGCGCACCATCGATATAGCGTGACATGCGTTATACCGCCGCCTGGCGTGGCCGGTTCTACCGGCGGGCGCGCGGCAGAATAGCGCCGGAAGCCAGTCGCTTCCGGCAACACTAAAACTAACCGCAAGATGACGATATCGATGGCAGCCGCTCTCGGGCAATGTCGAAGTAGCCGTCCGACATTTCGATACCGACGAACCGATGTCCGGCGCGCAGCGCCGCGACACCTGTCGTGCCGCTTCCCATAAAAGGGTCCAGTACGGTACTGGCCGGCGGGACGATCGCCATGAGTTGATCCATCAGCGCTTCCGGTTTCCCGACCTGGTGTCGTTTGCCACCGCGCTGGGGATGCACGGAGAACACCCCCGGCAACACCACTGGATGGGCCTGCGTATCGACCGATCCACGGCTTGCCCATACCACGTATTCCGATTGGCTACGGAAACGCCCGCGTTGCGGCCGGCACCCGTTGGTCTTGTCCCACACCACGATGCCCTGCCACACCCAGCCAGCGACCTGCACGGCATCCGTCATCGTCGGCAGCATGCGCCAATCGATGAACGTCAGCAGATGTCCACCGGGACGCGTGACACGATGGCACTCGGCCAGCCATTGGCTCGCCCAGGCAAGAAATCCACGCTGATCACGAAAATCCCCTTCAAAGTCAGGAAGCTTGGTCTTCGCGTCGCTGTTGATGTACTTCTCGCCGGTGGGCTTGGCGCGTGCAGCCATGGTCTGCCCGCCGGAGCAATACGGTGGATCGGTGATCACCGCATCAACGCTCGCGTCCGGCAGCGTGCGCAGCACCTGTAACGCGTCGCCGCGATGAAGCGTGTAGGGAATGGTTTTGTCGTGCATGGTCGTTCTCGCATGGCGCTCCCTGGCTCTCTGGCAGGGGGCTCGGAACGGCCCTCAACACATTAAACGTGCCGCAACGCGGGCACTTGATTTCGATCGCATCGAAGCGACGAGCGCGCGCGAGCAATTTCGCACAGCGCGAGCAGCGAACATCCTGCATCCGTAGATTCTCTTGACGGGCGTGTTAGCCTCGCCGGGCTCCGTCGACGGGGTGTGGAGCCTTCGGTTCGGCTTGCAGGAATGACTGCAGGTTGGATGGTCGGCATCGCGTTCGCGCGCGATGTCGGCCGCTCCACGTGGTGCCGTGAGGATGCCTTGCGCGACACGCTGCACGACAGGGTGATACCGCTGTACCACCTCTCCGGTACATCGCCCTGTGCTCGCCTCGCGAGGTTCGCCCTCGGCAGCATGCGCGCATGCTTCGGCGCCTTACCCGTTTCCCATGTCCGGCCTGACTGCCGTCGATCTCTCACAGCTCCCGGCGCCCGCCGTCGTGGAGACGATCGCCTTCGAGCAGATCGTGGCGGACATGCTGATGGACCTGCGTGCGCGCGATGGTACGTTTACCGCCCTGACCGAATCCGATCCGGCGTACAAGGTGCTGCAGGTCGCCGCGTACCGGGAAATGCTGCTGCGCCAGCGCGTCAATGACGGCGCCAAAGCGGTGATGCTGCCCTACGCCCGTGGCAACGATCTCGACAATCTCGGTGCGTTCTACAACGTCGAACGCTTGACCTTGGACCCGGGCGATCCCTCGCGCGGCATTCCTAAAATGATGGAGAGCGATGAGGATTACCTGCGCCGTATCCGCCTCTCGCCCGAAGGCTTCTCCGTCGCCGGCCCCGAAGGGGCGTACATCTTCCACGCCCTCAGCGCGAGCCCGGATGTATTGGATGCCAGCGCGACCAGTCCCTCGCCCGGCCAGGTGCTGGTAACGGTGTTGTCGCGCACGGGCGATGGCACCGCACCACAAGCCACGCTCGATGTGGTGATGGCCGCGCTGTCGTCGATCAAGGTGCGTCCGCTCACCGACGAGGTCATCGTGCAGAGCGCCGAGATCATCCCGTATCGCGTGGTGGGCACACGCTACACGCTCGCCGGCCCGGATAGCGCCGTGGTGCTGGATAACTCGGACCGGAACCTGGCCAAGTTCGTCGTCGACACCCACAAGCTCGGACGCGACATCACGCGCAGCGGGCTCGATGCGGCGATTCACGTGCCTGGCATGCAGCGTGTGGATCTCGATTCACCGAGCGATCGCCTGGTGATCAGCCGGACCCAAGCGGCGTACTGCACGGCTATTGATCTCCGTTATGGCGGCAACGATGAATAGTCTCTTGCCGCCCAACGCCACGCCGGCCGAGCGCTCGCTCGAAGCCGCCATGGCGCGCATCGCCGACGTGCCCGTGCCGATCCGCGACCTGTGGAATCCCCAGACATGCCCGCTTGCGCTGCTGCCGTGGCTGGCCTGGGCACTGTCGCTCGATACCTGGCGCAGCGATTGGCCCGAGCACATCAAGCGCGCCCGCATTGCCAGCGCCTTTGAGATCCAGAAGCACAAGGGCACGGCCAAAAGCGTGAGCGACGTCGTCGAGAGCTTTGGCGGTGCGGTGGAGATCACCGAGTGGTGGCAGAAGGAGCCGAAGGGCGAACCGCACACCTTCGAGTTGTCGATGACACTATCGGGCGCCGATGGTGCCGAAGCCACCGCGCAGTACGTCGATGACGTCATCGCGGAAGTCATACGCACGAAACCGGTGCGCTCGCACTTCACCTTTACGCAGGGCGTGAACCTCTACGCGGCAACCGGCCTTGCCGTGGTCGCACGCCCCTGTGTCTTCGCGCGCCTGGATCTCACCGCGCCCGCCGAGGAACCCTGATATGCCGCAAGCCTTGACCCTCACCGTCACGACAGCCGGCCGTGCCGCCCTGGTCAATGCCAAGCACGACGGTACCAATGCCGTGCTGGTGGCGTCGGTCGGCCTAACAGCCGCGACCTTCACGCCCGATCCGTCGCTCACCAGGCTCCCCGGCGAATCCAAGCGGCTCTCCACCTTGAGTGGAGGCGCTACAGCTGCCGACACCGTGCACGTCACGATCCGCGACAACAGCGCCGACACGTACACCATTCGCGGCATTGGACTGTACTTGCAGGATGGGACGCTGTTCGGTGTCTACGGCCAGGCCGGCGTGCTCGCGGAGAAATCCACGCAGGCGACGCTGTTGTTGGCCGTCGACACGCGATTCGCGGACATCAATGCGGCGAGCCTGGTGTTCGGCGATACCAATTTCCAGCTCAACAAAGCCACCACGGCCGTGGCCGGTGTCGTGCAGTTGGCGAGCGCGAGCGATGCCGTCGCCGGAGCGGACAGCGCGCTCGCGATCACGCCGTCCACGCTGAAGGCGGGTCTGGATGATCGGCTTGGTGCGAGTGCGCCGACCAAGTTCGTCAAGGTGCTCCTGGCCGCGGTGGATGCGATCGCCTTCCGTGCCGGGCTTGGTCTCAAAAGTGGTGCGCTCAAGGACACCGGCGCAAACAACGGGCTGGATGCGGATCTGCTGGACGGCCAGGAAGGCGCGTTTTATCAGGCATGGAGCAACTTGACCGGTGTGCCATCAGCGTTTCCGTCCACGCCGCATACGCATGCGATGGCCGATATCGTCGGCCTAGCAGCAGCGTTGGCCACCAAACTGGACATCGTCTCGCGGTATGTCCCTGGCCAAATTATCGTCACCGCCGCCACCGTGCCGCCACCCAATACCCTGGCGTGCGATGGGTCGGCGCTGTCCCGCACGCAGTATGCAGCGCTGTTCGCTGCCATCGGCACGACGTACGGGGCAGGCGATGGCACCAACACCTTCAATATTCCGAATCTTCGCGAAGGCACGTCCGTCCGAGTGACGACCAAGGCCGCCAAGGTCGGCACGTACGACGCCGGTACGATCCTGTCGCACACCCACACGGCTTCTGCAGCGGCCGTTGGCGATCACGCGCACACCGTGAGCTTGGGTAATGCCGGTTCGCATGCACACGCAGCCAGTGCGGATGCGCAGGGCGATCACATCCATTACGCCTGGACGGACGGCCAAGGCAATCATGCACACAGCGGCTCGACCGATGCGCAGGGACAACATTCACACGTCACGTTGAATAACATCTTCGGCGACGGATCAGGATCGAGCTATGTCGGCGGTGGTGGACCATCGTTCCGTAGCATGCAGCGGCAAACGAATGACGCTGGCAATCATGCGCACAACTTCTCCACCGATTGGCAAGGCAATCATGGTCACGCGATCGGCATGAACGGTCCCGGCAACCACTCGCACAACATCTACGTCGCGGCAGTCGGCGATCACAACCACACCGTCGGTGTCGGCGGTGCGGGTGGTCACACGCACACGCTGACGGTCGCGGCTGCAGGCGGGACTGACAACCTGCCTGCTGGCACTTACCTGCTCCACTGCATTGCGTATTGAGGAGCGCACATCCATGCATGATACAAATTTTCCGCCGACGAAACGGGCATACACGTTCTGTACCAAAACGCGCGAGTATCTTGGCGAATTGGAAGCCTATCTCTCGCCGCTGGAAGGCACGTATCCATTGCCGAGCAACGCCACCTTTGTGGAGCCTGGCTCCAATCCGGGGCCGCTGAAAGCGCGTCGTCTCGCACAGGATGGCAGCACATGGGAGGCGGTGGATGATTTTCGTTACATCATGCTGTGGGATACCAA
Organism: Dyella sp.; assembly: GCF_035277725.1. GTDB lineage: Bacteria > Pseudomonadota > Gammaproteobacteria > Xanthomonadales > Rhodanobacteraceae > Dyella_B. Next base: position 19,268 of record NZ_DATEJY010000124.1, read on the forward strand.
AACAGCGCTTCCTGTGCCAAATACACTTGCGCTTGGAAATATGTTGCCACCGGGCATTACATGCATAACTCCCCCGACGTATAGCTCCCAAGATTGCAAATGTGCTGCGTGGGATGAGGGTCAGGGGGCATGGGTCGCCGCGCCCGATTACAGTCGTTATCCATTGTGGGTAAAAGCTACCGCAGAACGAGCGCCATCATTGCCCGCCGGAGTTGAATTACCTGACACATTGACGACGCTACCGCCACCGACCAGCGACCATGCGGACGCCGTCTGGAATGAAGCGACCAGCACGTGGATGTTGGTTTCGTACGATGCTCCGCCTTAGTGATTCAATTGCACGTCAAATCGCCCGGTATCGACTATATTCTAGGGATCTAGCCACAGGGAGGGGTCACCGCAATGGCAAGAAGGGTTCACAAAACGCATATCGTCTTGGATACAAACGCGATATTTGCTGGCAAGGGTCAGGAATCCAGCGGCACAACTGACAACTTTCTTCCATCCAAAGTCATTGCCGTTATCAACGATCCGAAGCATAAAAAGCTCAATCTAAGCTGGGCAATACCGCGTATGGTCCGAAACGAGCGTGAGCATCACATGCGGGAAGCTGCAAAGAGTGCGGTTTCCCACGCTTCAAAAATGCCGAGATTGTTTAACAAAGCTCTTTGGGACATCTCCCAAGTACATAAACGCATCAGCGATCTTGCGGAAGAAGACTTGAATAGCCACGGCGTATCAGTCGTCGAATGTGATATGTCACGCGTGAACTGGGACGCACTTACGTATGCAGCTGGATTTCGCCAACTACCTTTCAGCCCTGACAATTCAAAGGAAAAAGGGTTTAAGGATGCCGTGGTTGCAGAAACGTTCTTTCAGTTTTGTTCGGATGTGATAGACAAAACGACTGATACGGCGATCGTTGTTACCAACGATGAATTGCTTAGGGAACACATTCTTGCGCGCACACAAGGCAAGCGCGTCAAGGTAGTGGAGAATATTGATGCATTGAGCAACGAGCTCAATGTGCTTGCTTCTGACATACCACCCAGCTTGGCCCAACAGCTTCCGTCTGTGGCCGTATCCTTATTGAAAGACGACGCAACCTTTTGGGCATCCGTTTACCAAGAAATTGAAGCCAAGCATGCTGCATCGATAAATAGCTATCCTAACGCTAACAACGTAAGAGTATTCAAGCGCACATTTCAGCCACCCGTGTTTCTCCGAAAGGAAATGACAAGAGTTTCCTTCCAGTGTCGTCTTGATATCGAATTGGTAGGTAGCTTTTGGGTGCCAGCCCCGCCTTCTCAGGAGGCATTGGCGGCTTTCAATTTGGCCGGAAGTTATAGCGGATCTGGGGTCTACGGCTCGCAACCACTAGGACCTGAGGATTTGCGTTCCTTCAATCTCGGTTTTCCGGGCACTGCTCCTCCCGTTGGATCTACTTGGCCAACTATCCCCCAACCGCCCCGACCAGGTGGCCCGGTCGGGCGTTGGGACGATTTCCTTTTGCCGCCTGTCTCCTTCGAGGTCACTTGGAGTGCAGACTATGTTCAAACTGAGGATTTGGCAGGAAACGTAACCCCTCGCATCACCAACCCGCATTTCGACGAACTCGAGCTTATTCATACGCCATAGAGTTGCGAAAAGAGCTGTACCAATACTTTGGTACAGCTTTTTTTTCTCGCTCACAAGGACCCCACGTCGGCAGCATGCCGGCATGGACGCTCTTGTCGAACTCTCCCGCCTGCTGCAAAACCTGCTGCGCTACGGCGTGATCGCCTCCGTCGATCACGCGGCACGTCGCTGCACGGTTCAAAGCGGCGAACTGGTCACCAAACCCCTGCGCTGGCTAACCTATCGCGCGAGTGATGCGCGTACCTGGTGGGCACCTAGCGTCGGCGAGCAGGTCATTCTGCTTTGCCCGGGTGGTGACACCGCACGCGGCACGGTGCTGCCAGCGTTGTACGCGGACGACGCGCCCGCGCCGATCGAGGGTGATACCACGCACATCACGCAATATCCCGACGGTGCACTGATCAGCTACGCCCCAGAACAGCACGAACTCCGCGTGGCGTTGCCTTCGGGCGGCAAAATCATTCTTGACGCACCGGCCGGGATCAACATCGCCGGCAATACGCGCATTGCCGGTGCATTGCACGTCACCGACAGCATCACCGTGGATGCTGGCATCAAAGCGGCGGACGACGTGATCGCCGGCACCATCAGCCTGCAGCATCACAAGACCTAAGGCGTGCAGCCCGGTACCTACCTTTCCGGCGAGCCGACGTAACCATGCGCGGTATCGATGCCACCACCGGCAAAGCCATCGACGGGCTGGCCCATCTGCAGCAGTCCATCAGCGACATCCTGCAAACGCCCTATGGCACGCGCGTGATGCGCCGTGAGTACGGCTCGCTGCTGCCGTACCTGATCGACCATCCCTTTCATCCCGCGACACGACTGCGCCTGTACGCCGCGACCGCCACCGCGCTCATGCGCTGGGAACCGCGCCTGCAGTTGTCACGCGTGTCGATAGAGCTCGGCGGCACGCCCGGCCCGGTCGTGCTGATCCTGGATGGCATGCGCACCGACACGCCGGTCGCCACGCCCGTTTCCCTCACCGTCCCCCTGTCACTCAGCGCCGCGTCGTAGCGGCGCCCTTCACGAGGAATCCTTCATGGCCCAGGCTTATCACCACGGTGTGCGCGTTATCGAAGTAACCGATGGCGCGCGAACCATTACTACCGTGTCCACCGCCGTCATCGGCTTGGTGGCGATCAGCGAGGACGCCGATCCCGCGACCTTTCCCCTCGATACGCCGACACTGGTCACCGATCTCAAGATGGCGATCGGCAAGGCGGGCAGTCCCGGTAAGGGCACGCTGGTTGCCGCGCTCAACGCCATCGATGCGCAAACCAAGCCGGTGCTGGTGGTGGTGCGCGTGGCGCAGGGCAAAGATGCCGCGGAGACCACCAGTAATGTCATTGGCACGACGGCCGCCAACGGCCGGCTGACCGGCGCGCAGGCCCTGTTGGCGGCGCAAGCGCGCCTGGGTGTGAAGCCACGCATCCTGGGGGCGCCAGGCCTCGATACCCAGCCTGTTGGCGTGGCCCTGGCGACGATCGCCAAGAAGCTGCGCGCGATGACGTACCTCAACGTGCCCGATGCCACGAAGGTGGAAGAGGTCATCGCCTACCGCGCCAACTTCAGCCAGCGCGAAGTCATGCTGGTGTGGCCCAACTTCATGGCGTGGGACACAGCCAGCAACGCGACGGTGGAAGTGCCCTCCGCGGCCTATGCGCTGGGTCTGCGTGCCGCCATCGATGAGAGCCAGGGCTGGCAGAAAACCCTCTCCAACGTGGCGGTGAACGGCGTCACCGGCATCAGCATCGACGTAAGCTGGGATCTGCAAGATCCGGCGACCGATGCCGGTCTCCTCAACCAGGCCGGCATTACCACGCTCATCAATGCGCAGGGTTTTCGCTTCTGGGGTAACCGCACGTGTTCGGACGACCCCAAGTTCGTGTTCGAGAGCGCGACGCGTACCGCGCAGGTGCTGGCCGACACCATTGCAGACGGCCATATGTGGGCCGTCGACAAGTCGATGTATCCCAGCCTGGTGAAAGACATCCTCGAAGGCATCAACGCCAAGTTCCGAGAGATGAAGACCGGCGGTTACGTGATCGGCGCGAGTGCCTGGTACGACGAATCCGCCAATGCCGTGGCCTCGCTGGCCGGCGGCGATCTCTTCATCGACTACGACTACACGCCGGTTCCGCCGCTGGAAGACCTGCAGCTTCGCCAGCGCATCACGGATCGCTATCTCGTCGATTTCGCCGCATCGATCAACGCCTGACCGACAGCAGCTGGCATGCCAGCCGCTCGCTCTCTGCCCTTTGAAGGAATGCCCCTATGGCCCTGCCGCGCAAGCTCAAGAATTTCAACCTGTTCAACAACGGCAACAGCTATCTCGGCCAGATTGCCGAAATCACCTTGCCCAAGCTCAGCCGCAAGATGGAAGAGTGGCGCGGCGGTGGCATGGACACCGGCGTCGAAGCCGATCTCGGCGGTGAGCCGATCACCCTGGAATGGACGGCCGGCGGCATCATGCTGGATGCGCTCAAGCAGTTCGGCGTTACCAGCGCCGTCGGCTGCCTGCTGCGCTTTGCCGGTGCGTATCAGCGCGACGACACCGGGGCGACCGATGCGGTGGAGGTCGTGGTGCGCGGGCGTCACAAGGAAATCGACTTCGGTACCGCAAAGCCGGCTGACAACACCCAGCACAAGTTCACGACGAGCTGCGCCTATTACAAGCTCACCGTCAACGGTGAGGTGCTGATCGAGATCGATCCGCTGAACTTCATCTTCAACGTCGGCGGTATCGATCGTCTCGCCGACCAGCGCCGCGCGCTCGGCGTTTAACCCGCCTTTTTCTTCTTTCGCTGCCCGCCGCTATCGGCGAGCCGTCCCTTTCTTCTTTGTTTTGGAGCCACCATGACGCAACCCCACGATATCCCGACCTCTGCATCAACCGGCATGGTCACCGTCACGCTGGATGCCCCCATCGTGCGCGGCAACCAGACCATCGCCTCCGTGGATCTGCGTCGTCCCAAGTCCGGCGAGCTGCGCGGCGTCAACCTGTCCGACCTGGCGCAGTTGGACGTGTCCGCGCTGATCAAGGTGCTCCCGCGTGTGTCCCTGCCCACCTTGACCGGCAGTGACGTGGAAAACCTCGACCCCAGCGACCTCATGAAGCTCGGCGCGGAGATCGTCGGTTTTTTGCTGCCGTCGCAGAAAGCGGCGTTCCTGTCTGCGTAGAGGACGTGATGGCGGACATCGCGGTCGTGTTCCACTGGTCTCCCGTCGCGATGGCCGATTTCGAATTGGACGAACTGATGGCCTGGCGCGAACGCGCCCGGCTGCGTAGCGGTACGGAGTGATGTGTGGATCTCAAGCTATCGGTCCTGTTGCAGACCCTGGATAAGGCGACCGCGCCGCTCAAGAAGGTGCAGGCGGCCAGCAAGGCCGCTGCCGAGCAACTCAAGAAAACGCGCGACACGCTGCACCAATTGGATGAGGTGCAGAAAAAAGCGGGCGACTTCCGCAAGCTGAAACAAGGCACGCGCGATACCGCAGTGCGCATGAAGGATCTGCAGGCGCGCATCAATGCGGTGGCGCGCGAGATGCGCGAGACCGACAAGCCCACCGCCGCGCTGTCCCGCCAGTTCAAGCGGCTGACGGCGGAGGCGCGTGATCTCAAGACGCAGAAGGTCGAGCAGATTCGCACGCTGCAGCAGCTACGCGAAGGGCTCGCCGCGGCCGGTGTCGATACACGGCACCTCGGTGCGGCCGAAGCACGGCTGCGCACGCAATCAGCCGCCGCCACGCGCGTGATGGAACAGCAGACGGCCGCATTACGGGCGCAAGGCGTCCAGGCGCAACAACTCGTCGCGCTGCGCGAGCGCCTGGCGCGCGGCCAAGCGATGGGTGCGAACCTGTCGATCGCCGGCTATGCCGCCATGCAGACGGGCCGACACCTGGTGGACCAGGTGCAACCCGCGATCCACGAGGCGAAGATCTATCAAACGAACCTCGCGCAACTGCGCGCACAGGGCGTCAGTGACGCGGACGTCGCGCAAGCGGAACGCTTCGTGCGGAGCGACACCACCCGCGGCAGCGCCGTCAACGACAAGCTGGAGATCCTCAAGGACGCGAATTCGATCTTCCGCGACATGCACGAGGCCGTGCAGGTTGCACCGTCGCTGCTGAAAGCCAAGTACACCTTTGAATCGCTGATGGCCGAGCATGGCGATGGCAGTGGCCATGGCCAGGAGACGGTCAACCAGCTGATCGATGCGATCCGTACCGGTGAGCTGCGCAATGCCACCAAGACGCCGGAAGAGTTCCAGCATCTGCTGGACATGATGAGCCGCGCGTATGTCGGCTCGGGTGGCCTGGTGAAGCCCTCCGACTATCTGGAAACCATGAAGGTCGGTGGCGTCGCCGCCAAGCTGATGGACGAGAAGGCGCTGTTCTTCGGCGCCATGCACACCATCCAGGAAATGGGCGGCATGCGCGCCGGTACCGGCTTTGCGTCGGCGTATCAGAACTGGGCGGCGGGACGCAGCACGCAGCAAACCGCCGAAGCGCTCGCGCAGCTCGGCCTGATCAACAAGGACGCCGTCAAATACGGCAAGAACGGCCACATCACCAAGATGTTGCCGGGGGCGCTCAAGAACCAGGCGCTCTACGAGAGCAACCCCTATCAGTACATGATGACCGAGGTCATCCCGCGGCTTAACCCGACGGGCAAGCTCACCGATGACCAGGTGGTAAGCAAGCTCAATGCGCTCTTCAGTGCGCGCAAAGGCGGCGATCTCTTCGCCGGCATGTTCATGCAGCGCGCGAACATCGAGAAGCAGCTGGCTGCCGCGGGCAAGTTTGCCAGCCTCGACGACGCATATCGCATGACCGGTGACACCGCCGCCGGTCAGGAAGCGGACCTCGACGCGGAGAAACGCAATCTGTACCTCACGCTCGGCAAAGAGGTGCTGCCGCTGTACGTGGCCGGTTTGCGCAAGCTGGTCGTCGTGTTGAAGATACTGGCGGAGGGCGGGCAGAAACATCCGGTCATCGCCAAAGGCTTGGCGCTCATCGCGGGTGGTTTTGGCGTGCTGATGATGAGTGCTGGCGGCTTGATGGTGGTGCTGGGCGGATTGATCGGCCAGTTCGCGCTGCTGCGCTTTACGATGGGGCGCGTCCGGTTGGGATGGGCGGCACGCGGTGCGGCCGCCGCGGGCGGAGAAACCGCCGGTGCGGGCATGCTGGCACGTCTGGGTGGACTCGCACGCAATGTCTTTCCGGCGATGGCAACTGGCGCGCGTGCAGCCATGCTGGCGATCACCGGAGTGAGCTGGCCGGTGCTAGCACTGATCGCGGCCGTCGCAGCGCTGGGCATCGTCGTTTGGAAATACTGGCAGCCGATCAAGGCGTTCTTCGGCGGCATCGGTATGGGCCTGCGTGATGAACTGCTGCCGGCGTTGTTCGCGCTCGGTACGGCGCTCGCTCCGCTGAAACCCGCATGGGATGCCATCGCCGATGCATTGGGTGCGGTATGGCGTTGGCTCGTCGGGTTGTTTGAACCGCTCCAGGCGACGTCCGACCAATTGGCGGGCGCCACCGCACGCGGTGTTACTTTCGGCCGCGTGCTCGGCGCCGCACTGGCTGGTGTGGTCACGGCGATCACCTGGGCCGTACAGGCGTTCACGTGGCTCGGCACAACCATTGGTGAATGCATCGGCTGGATCACCGTGAATTGGAGCGGGATCACCGAGGTCCTCAAACAGCCCTTCGCCACCGCCTTCCGCTGGATCAGCGACAAGATCGAGGGGTTGCTCGACAAGTGGCGCGCCCTGAAAGCCGCGCTCGGACAAGACAAAGCCAGCGCCAGCAGCGACGCACGCACGTGGGACTGGAATGACGGCCAAGTGCCGCCACCGCGATTTGCGCTTGATAGCAGCCCCCCGCTCAAGGCGGCCAACGCGGGGAGCACCATCACCAACAGCTACGCGGTCACCGTGCATGCCGCGCCGGGCGCGGATGCGCACGCGACGGCACGCGCCGTCTCCGCCGAGCTGGATCGGCGCGAGCGCGCCAAGGCGGCGGCGCATCGCTCGCGCTTGAGTGATTCGGAGTAATACATGCTGATGGCACTGGGCCAATTTGTGTTTCAACTGCCGGATCTCGCGTATCACGAGCTGCGCCGCTCGACCGCGTGGCGACATCCCGGCAACAGCCGCGTGGGTGCGCGCGAGGCACGGCAATATGTCGGGCCGGGCGAAGATACGATCACCTTGAGCGGCGTGTTGGTACCGGAGATCGCCGGCAAACGGTTGAGCCTCACCACGCTGCGCACCATGGCCGACACCGGTGATGCCTACGCATTGGTGGATGGCACCGGCAATGTGTTGGGCGCCTGGGTCATCGATCACCTGCAGGAAGGGGCCACGTATTTCACGCCGGACGGCGTACCGCGGCGGACGGAATTTACGATCTCGCTGGCCCGCACGGATGACGGGCGCGTGCAGAGTGCGCCACCGGGTCACGACAACCTTACCGGTACCGTCAATAACGGCAGTGCGATGCAGGGTTATGCATGAGCAGCAGCAACCCGAAGCCGCGGTGGAAGGTCACGCTCGACGGTCGCGATCTGACGTCAACGCTTGCGCCACGTCTGATCTCGCTCACCATCAGTGCTTGCCGGCAGTACAGCGCCGACCAGCTCGATATCGCACTCAGCGATCATGATGGGCAACTCGCGCTGCCGCCGAAGACCGCCACACTGCAGGTGTGGCTGGGTTGGGATGACACCGGGCTCACCGACATGGGCACGTTTGCGATCGACGAGCTGGAACATACCGGTGCGCCCGATCAGCTCATCCTGCGCGGGCGCAGTGCGCACCTGCGTGGCAATCTGCGTGAGCAGCGCGAGCAGAGTTATATCGATACGACACTCGGCGCGATCATCAACCAGCTAGCAGGGCGCAATGGGCTCACCTCGCGCTGTCATCCGAGTCTTGCCGATGCAGTGGTTGATCATATCGAGCAGACCAACGAAAGCGATATCAACTTTCTGACACGGCTAGGCAAGCACTACGATGCAGTGGCCACCATCAAAGCGGGGGTGCTGATCTTCTGCCCGATCGGCGAAGGTACCACCGCGACCGGCAAGCCGCTGCCCAGCGTGACGTTGGTGCGTGCCGATGGTGACCAGCATCGCTATCACGCGGCGGATCGTGATGCGTACGGGGGCATTCGTGCGCTATACGACGATGTGAACACCGGCAAGACCGAAGCGGTCCTGGTCGGTACTGACGACAGCCAAGGTGTGAAAACGTTGCGTACCATCTACGCGAGCAAGAGCAATGCACTACGCGCCGCGCGTAGTGAATATTGTCGACTGCTGCGCGGTATTGTGACGTTCAACTACACGCTTGCGCGCGGGCGCCCGGATATCTCTCCCGAGATGCACGCGCACGTGCGCGGGTTCAAGCCTGATATCAATGCGACCGATTGGATTGTCGTGCGTGCAGAGCACTCGCTGGATGGGCAAGGCTTCGTAACGCGGCTAGAGCTAGAACATCGCACTGACGACGTGCTTCCGGAGCAGCATTAACTCTAATCGCAACCCATCGCTAGATGGCTGTTTTTATGACGTCCAAAAGGTCATCTTGCACCTTTTCTTTGGTCAGCTCTTCCAGGGTGATATCGCCTGCCTTCGATGCCTGCGTCCCTCCCCCATAAATACGCACGTTCTTGGTCAATTCCACTTTGTCGTGATTCCAAACGACTCGATAGAATGGATTGCTATACCCGCGCCCTCTTTCATCCAAAACCATCTCGAATTCGATCGCAGGGTAGCTGCTGTTGAACAGTACGTAGTTGGAACAGTCGATCTCGAACTGGATATTTTTCCCGACAAGCCATCGCCCCACTTCCTCCATGGCAGGTCGAACCACGTCGTCTCGGAGTTCGAGAAAACGCTTCTCTGCGGCGTTGGCCTTTCGAATGTTTTCTTCTACGCGGCTACTGTATTTCTGTCGCTCGGCGTCCCTTTCTGCCAGAAGTGCATCCAGCCGGCTGCTGATATCTCCGCTCATTTGATCCCTCGCACGTGTCATCCGCTCGACGGCCGCGTCACACGCGACCCTGCATGGCTATTGGAGTAGTCGGCGGGCGCGGTGCTTACTTAAGCCTGGCGGGGAAGTGAGTGCGAAAAAATGTGACGGATTACGTTTTATGGCGCGATGCTACCCAATCGGCATATTCGGGTACCGCACGAGCAAGCTGCATTTCCAGCCACGCCTTTTCGTCTTCGTTATGCGTACCCATCCAGTGCGACAGGAATCCCCCGATGCGATGCATCCGAGGATCACTGCTGCCGCTTTCGGTGATCGTGGCGGAGGTCGCTTCCCCATGCATCGCTCCGGTCCCCAGCAGTAGCCAATCCAGGCTGACGCCCTTGCGCTTTGCAAGAATCATGCATTCCTCGTAGGGCACCTTGTTCCGCGTCCGCCAGCCGCTGACCGTGCTGGTGCCGTAGCCAAAATACTGCCCTAACGCGATATCCGTTCGTACCCCGACCACTTCCTGCATCCGGTCGATGATCGGTGCTGCTTCAAATTCGGCCACGTGCCTCTCCCTCGTTTTGCGTAATTCCTGCATATCTCATATTGCAATAACGCAATTTGCGTGTATTCTTCGGATTGTGTGACACATCGAGGCCATCGTACCCCATGCCGAGCATGCGTAAATCCCCCGTCCGCTATTCCCCGCGAGGGGTCACCAAAAAGGTCATTGCCCTGCGCCTGCTCGCCCCCGAGCACGCCCGGCATGATGCGTTGGTTCGCCAAAACGATTGCTCCAGCGCCGCCTTTGCCCGCCAGATGTACCTGCGCGGCCTGGCAAGCTATGAAGCCTCCGCCGCCGTGCCGCCCGGTGCGCGCTGCATGAATAAGGCCGTCGGAGTGAATCGCGCATGAGCCGCCACCCGACCGGTTCAGCTTCCGCACGGCGCGAGAGTCGCTTCAGGGTGAAGTGCCCGCACTGCCTGAGCTTCGCCCGCGCGCGCAGCAGCGACCTCCTGACGCCCACGTACCGCGAGGTGCGCTTCGAGTGCCAGAACGATGCCTGCGGGCATATCTGGGTAGCCGGGCTGGAAGCCCTGCGCACCTTGTGCCCGAGCGACATCCCCAATCCCGCCATTGCCATTCCGCTCGCCACCGGGCAAGCGCACCGCAGCGAGCCGGCCACCCCGGCCGGCTGATTCGTTCCCACAACCCGGAGAGACTTCACCATGTCGCAGACGACCCTGCACGAGGTGGCCATCGGCTACCTGCTCGCCCACCAGGCCGAACATCTCACCCACGACCGCCACCACCTGATCGGACGCTGCGCGCAGCATTTGCAGGAACACGGCGCCACCACGGAACGCGCCCATATCGTCGCGTTGCAAGCACTGGGCGAGGTGGATACGCGAGCCACCAAGGCCCACGTGGAGCTGACGCACTGCACGAGCTTTGCCGTCTTCGTCGTCGATCCCGTGACGCGCGCGCGCATCGCCTTTACCGCCGCCGATCTCATCCGTCTCGCGCGTGAGCATGCAGCGCGCCACGAGGCGATGGCGACCACGCACTGACGGGACACGCGCATGCACAGTCAACTTGTTCCTGCTCTGGCCAGCCACACCACCGTTGCGCTCACCGATGGCCAGCTCGATGTCACCACCAGCGCCTTCGCGGGTACACGGCATCCTGTCGCGTTGCACGCTGGTCCCGCCGGCATCTACCTGTCCCTCGACCAAGCCATCGAGGTGGGAAGCGCGCTGATCGCGGCGGCTCACCACTATCGCGCCGTTATGGCGCAACGGGATGCGGCGCCGGAGGCCGCGCCGTGAATGCCGTCGAACATGACGCGGTGCCGGCATTGGCACCGCGTGACTGCATTCTTCGCCTGCCTGTGGTGTGCGCACGCACAGGGCTGTCCGCGGCCACGGTGTACCGGCGCATCGCCGCCGGTCACTTTCCCCGCGCCGTCAGCCTGGGCGGCAAGGCGGTGGGATGGCGCGAGAGCGCCATCAACGCCTGGATCGCGGCGCGTGGCGGCGACACATGAACACATCCCTGCATCAGGACATCACGCAACGCCTGCTCAGGGATTACGCGTTCAAGGACAAGGAAGGCAAGTGGCTGCAGGAAGGGCGCTGTCCCCACTGCGACAAGAAAGAGCTCTACACGAATGCGCACAGCCCGTGGGTGGTGCGCTGTGGCCGCGAGAACAAGTGCGGGTGGGAAGGTCACGTCAAAGATCTCTATGCCGATCTCTTTGAAAGCTGGTCAGAGCGCTTCGTGGTCTCCGAGACCAACCCGCACGCGGCGGCGGACGCCTACCTCACCCACGCGCGTGGTTTTGATATCGCGCGCTTGCGCGGTTGCTACACGCAGGAGAGCTATGTCGATCGCGAGCTGGATGCCAGCACGGCTACGGTGCGGTTTCCGTTGCCCGGCGGCGGATACTGGGAACGGTTGATCGATCAACCACAGCGATTCGGCAAGAAGAAGGCCCGCTTCAACTTCGGCAGCCAGCATGCCGGCCACTGGTGGGCACCGCCAGGCTTGGATTTGTCGACGGTCGACGAGGTCTGGATCGTCGAGGGCGTCTTTGATGCCATCGCGCTGTGGTTGCACGGCATCCCGGCGGTGGCGGCGCTCAGCTGCAACAACTACCCGCATCATGCGTTGGAGAAACTCACCACGCTGCGCGCGGGACACCGGCCGACGTTGGTGTGGGCGCTGGATACCGATGGCACCGATAACGACGGTGCTGGGCAGCGCTACATTCGCAAGTGGGTAAAGCAGGCACGCCAGCAAGGCTGGGATTGCAAGGCCGCGCAGATCCGACAGAACGGCCGCGACAAAATCGACTGGAACGACCTGCATCAGCGCGACCGGCTCAGCCCTGCGCACCTCAAAGACTACCTGCACGAAGGCGCGCTGCTGATCGCGCGCACGCCAAGCGAAAAAGCCCTGTTGATCTACAGCCGGGCGAACAAGGCGGAGTTTCCCTTCGAGTATGGCAACCGCCTGTGGTGGTTCAAGCTGGACCTCGCCAAAGTCGCCAAGGCGCGCGAAGCGCTCGAAGATAAAGACCATGGCCTGAGCGACGACGAGCTCAAAGACGCCGCACTGCAGGAATGCAACGCCGTCACGCCGATCAGCACCTGTTACCCGCGCGCGCTGTACTTCCAGCGCAACGATGTCACGGATGAGAGCTGGTATTACTTCCGCGTCAGCCTGCCCGACGACCGGCCGGCGGTGAAGAACACCTTTATCGGTGCGCAGGTCACGGCGGCGAGCGAGTTTGGTAAACGGCTGGCCAGCATCTGTCCCGGCGGGCTGTTCACCGGTAATACGCAGCAGTTGCTGCGCCTGATGGAAGACCAGCTCGGCACCATCAAGACCGTGGAAACCATCGACTTCATCGGCTACAGCAAAGAACACGCGACCTATGTGCTGGGCGATGTCGCGGTCAAGGACGGCGTGCTGTATGAATTAAACAGCGAGGATTACTTCGAGATCGGCAAGCTCAACATCAAGAGCCTGCTGCACTCGATGAAGCTGGACATCAACACGAACCGCGCCGATTACACCGACGCCTGGTTCGGCCATCTGTGGACGGCCTTTGGTGTGAAGGGCCTGGTTACGCTCGCGTTTTGGTTGGGCAGCCTGTTTGCCGAGCAGATCCGCGCACGCGACAAAAGCTTTCCTTTTCTCGAAGTCATCGGCGAGGCCGGCGCCGGCAAAACCACGCTGCTGGAGTTTCTGTGGAAGCTGCTGGGTCGTGACCATGAAGGTATTGACCCCACCAAGAGCACCCTGGCAGGCCGCACGCGCACCTTCGGCCAGGTCGGCAATCTGCCGATCGTGATGATCGAAGCCGATCGCTCCAACGGTTCGGACAAACTGCACGCCAAGCAATTTGATTGGGACGAGTTGAAGCCGCTCTACAACGGACGCATTGGCCGTGCCCGCGGCCTCAAGAGCGCCGGTAATGAAACCTACGAGCCACCGTTTCGTGGCACGGTCGTCATCAGCCAGAACGCCGTGGTCGATGCCAGCGAGGCGATCCTGCAGCGCATCGTGCATCTGACGTTCGACAAGAGCGGTCACACGCCCGAAGGCAGCGTGGCCGGCAAGGCGTTGGAAAACTGGCCGGCGGACCAGGTGAGCGGCTTTGTCCTGGCGGCGGTCCGGCGTGAAAAGAAGATCCTCGCCACCATGGCGGAGTTCGCGCCGGGCTACGAAGCCATGCTTAAAGCCCATCCGAATTTGAAGAGCATGCGTATCTGCAAGAACCACGCGCAGATCATGGCGCTGGTGGATGCGCTCGAGCACGTCGTACCGATCACGGTCGAGCAGAAGCGCGCGGCGTTCGACCTGCTCACGCAGATGGCGGTGGATCGACAGAAGGCGATCAACGCGGATCATCCCGTCGTGCAGGAATTTTGGGAGTTGTTCGATCACCTCAACGACACGGACCAGGGCGAGAAGCTCAATCACAGTCGCGATGATGATTTGATTGCCGTGAGCCTGCCGGAGTTTCAGAGCCGCGCTACACAATTTGGGTTAAAGGCTCCCTCATACGGTGAACTTAAGCGCTTATTGCCGGAAAGCCGGGCGCGAAAATTTATCGCTTATCGCACGGTGAATAGCGCCATCCGTATCGTGGAAGGTCGCGGCGTGTCGGTGAAGTGCTGGGTGTTTCGTCGCGATCGTGCACCATCGACGATGCACGATTGATCGATATCGTGCACGATCGAGCATGAGTCATGATGCATGGTCGACGCGCGACAATGTTTCACGCAGTGATCGTTGTGATGTCGACAATCATTGTCGTGTCCGTGTGGGCGATAAGCGTGCTGACTGATATTCTGGTGCGCAATATTTTGCGAGAACAAACTCGACGCCGGCACGCGCCGTCGAGTGACCCCAGAATTAGTCAAAACAGGGAGACACTATGATCTTGATGGCCCACCATCTCACGGAGTTGATCACGCCCGCCGCGGAGCTGATTCGTCACGTGGAAGCGTTGCGTCAGCGCCTCGATGCACTGGATGCGGCGTCGACGGGTATCGCCGAAGGCATGCGCCGGAACGTGCTGCATGCCGATGCTGCCTATCAGCTTCTGGATGTGATCAGCACGGACCTCAAGGTGCGCGCTGATCAGTTGCTACGGTTGCTTGCCTCAGAATAAAACACTTGGCGGGTAACGGTATACGTTGCCCGCCTACGCAACCTTCCGCAATGCGGTAGGCCGCTCCACATCCTTTACGCGCAATTTGTCCAGGTAGTCTGCCCAGGCTTGCATCATGGCGCGCCGCTCTTCCAGATACTGAGCCTTGTTGTATGTGGCACGGATGAAGTTTTTATCTTTATGTGCAAGCTGGCGCTCGATAGCATCTTCACTCCACCCTGCTTCATTAAGTGCGGTGCTCGCCATGTGCCTGAAGCCATGTGCCACGATTTCACCTTTGAAACCCATGCGATGCAACGCGGCATTGAGCGTGTTTTCTGATAAAGGACGAGTTGCCGTACGCTCACCAGGGAAAACATAACGGCCCGCTCCCGTCAAAGGTTTCAACCCGATAAGAATCTGCACTGCTTGACGACTCAATGGGACAACGTGCGGCTTTGCCACTTTCTTTTGTGCCTTGCGCAGCTTGAGGCGGCTTCCAGGTACCAACCATTCCCCTTTTTCCAGGTCAAACTCGCTCCATTCTGCAAAGCGAAGTTCTCCGGGCCGGGTGAACACGAGGGGTGACAGCTTCAACGCGGCGCGCGTGATATAGGTGCCTGAATATCCTTCAATGGCCCGCAAAAGTTCGCCAATGCGTTCCGGCTCTGTAATGGTAGGGAAATTGTTCTGGTCGATGGGCTTTAATGCTCCCTGCAAATCCGCAGCAGGATCACGCTCGGCAACACCCTTGACTATCGCGTAACGGAAGACGTGACTTAGCCAACGCCGCAGTCGATGTCCTGTTTCTTTGGCTCCTCGCTGCTGAATTTCCTGCAAACGGACAAGAAGATCACGCGGTTCTATGCTCCCAATGGGACGATCACCGAGCCACGGAAAAATGTCGTTCTCCATGGAATGGATGATGCGCTCAGCATAGGTTTCGGACCATTCGTCCCTATGCAGCCGATACCATTCGGTCACTACCGCCTTCACGCTGTTCTCGGTTTGAACTTTCAGCGCCCGCTTAGCCATTTTGCGATGGCTGCTTGGATCAACGCCTGACGCTAAAACCTTCCGTGCTTCATCACAGGCTTCACGGGCTTGCGCCAAACTCACCTCCGGGAAAACACCGTGCCCAATCATCATGGCCTTTCCAAGGTATCGGTACTTCTGGCGCCAATACTTCGCCCCATTGGGCATGACCTGTAGATAGAGTCCCCTACCTGCAGCGAGCCGATATGGCTTTTCTCTTGGTTGCGCGTTGCGTGCAGCTAGGGCGGTCAGTTCTGCCATCGTTTCTCTCTCCGTGCTTTGCGACGGAGGGAGTGTGCCCTGGGGTACATAGCTGTCGCAATATCTTGCGGCATCTATGTACCCCTAAAAATACCCTCATCCGCGTTGCGCTTTGCTGAGAGACCATGAGAAGAACTGCAACGACAGATGCAAAAAAGCCCGCATAAAAGCGGGCTTTTTCAGAATGCTGAGGTTCAGTGAGGGAACCTGAGAAGAAACTATGGCGCCCGAAGTTGGACTCGAACCAACGACCCCCTGATTAACAGTCAGATAAATTTAATCGAAAAATCAAATAGTTAGATGGCTCCAATTTATACAAATTGGGTTCGCGCGCTTCCTTTTATCAATAGGTTACGCGGGAATTTTATGCACCGATTCCAGCAGCTATCAGAGAGCCACTTCCAGTACGCCGGGGTTTTCCAAGGCACCACAACAATGCAGTTCGTCATATCAATGGCTGACCGCAGATTTCACATGGACCCATTCCTGGTATCTGGTGACGATGATGATGCAAAACTCGCCACCAAAGACCAGCGTGAAAGAGATGAAAACCAACCAGAGTGCTTGCGCCAACCGTCCTTCGGGCCAGTGCTTAGCACAGAAGTGGAAAAGGGTGCCCCCAATATAGAAAACTGCAATTAAGGTTCCCAAAACCGACACGAGTTTCGGTCCGACGCGGCCAAACTGCCAATGGTCATATCCCACTGCATAGGACAAACTGAGCACCGTCAACCCGAAGCCGTAATTTCTGACCAGGTCCAACCCGTCCTTGAGCATATCGAGGCGAGCATTGCGGGATTTCACGTTCACGAGCGTATCCATTCGGGCAGATAACTTCTTATCGGCGACGCAAGCCACTTCTGGAGCGATGACTTGGTTTATTCCGCGTCGACTATGCGGCGCAGCCGTTCTGTCGAGTATGCGACACCGGGCACGAGTGGAAGATTCTTTTCGCGCCCGGCAAGGGCCGAGGAATCCCGCCCCTATTACGCCCCTAAAGCGTGAGCGATATGCTATTTAGGCCAAAGTGACCACATGCAGGAACACCCATGGACTACGCCTCCATAAGCACAGCATTCACCGCACTTTCCCATGCTAAGCAACTTGGCGAAGCGATGATCGGCCTTCGCGACTTCAATAAGGTCGCTTCGATCATATCGGAGATGAACGGTCAGCTCTTAAAAGCACAGGACAACCTGTTCACACACAATGCCCAATTTGCGGAGCTGCAAGGCAAATACTTCGAAGCTTGTGAAGAAATTCGCAAGCTCAACGAAGCACTGGCCGAGCGCGGTCGCTATGCATTATTTCAGCTTTCGCCAGGTGTTTTCGTATATCGAGCGTCTGAAGCATCTGGCGAGCCACAGCATTATTTATGTCAGCCATGCTTTGACAGCGGCAAGAAGGCTGTTCTGCAGAAAAATCGAAAGTACGGAACCATCACCATCGACTGCCCAATGTGTAAGCAGCAATTTAAGACAGGTGAGGTCGTTGAACGCCCAGCCCCACCGAGAAGAAATACGCATTGGATGGCTTGAGTGCAAGCCATGGGGCAGCGACGGAGGCCTGCTAAAGAAACCAACAAAGCATTCCGCAGC
Source organism: Dyella sp. (assembly GCF_035277725.1). Classification (GTDB taxonomy): domain Bacteria; phylum Pseudomonadota; class Gammaproteobacteria; order Xanthomonadales; family Rhodanobacteraceae; genus Dyella_B. The sequence continues at coordinate 36,955 of NZ_DATEJY010000124.1, forward strand.
CTGCGTGACCAAGTATCTGGGTATACAGCTTGAAGCACGTCGACGGTCTAGTTTTTCTAAGAACCAAATAAGAGGAAAATCCATGCGTACATATGGAGTAATCTGTGACGCCACCGGTTTCGTTGTCTTCGTAGGCCACGCCACAAACCCAGTGGATGCGTGTAACCGAGCAACCAGGGAAGCCGACGCATGGGGAACACTCGGGCCGTTTCAACGCTCTGTGGGTGGGGCACCACGCGGAGATGAGCTCGATTGGCTAGAGCTGTCTGTGTATGACGTCACCGGTTTGTTGGAACCGATGCCCCACGTGGGCATCGATGATGAAGCTGCTTTAGCGGCGATGACAGAGGACACGCATATCGACCAGTTCATCGCACGACAGTATTGATCTTCGATAAGCAGTTAAGGCAACACCGCCGCGTGATACGGCGCTTGATCAAGAACAGCTTCATTTCGGTCTCGGTGGCGAGTCCTCGGGCTTCACCGTTGTCAGGGTGGCACCGAGTATCTGCACACTGCTCTGAATTTCATCGTGCAGACTCGCGTGATGCACCAAGCCGGTAACCTCCCCTTCCTCGTTTCGATTCAGTGTCACTTTTTGACCTTGCCCTTGTGCTTCAAGCATACGAGCCGGCAGTTCAACATGCGCGCGCAGCGTCTTGACTTGGTTGCGCAGTTCCTTGCTGCTGCTTCGCGCAAACCACCAGCTAATTGCATAACCGATCAGCCCACCACCCATCAGGCCGACCACCAAGGCTACGGTAGGGTCACCGAAAATATGATTGAGCCAAGCGTGCATTGGCGACATATCAGTTCTCCCCCCCGGTCGTCCGAATGGGCAAACGAATTGCCCGCCCTCAAGGAACTGGTACCAGCTTAGCCGAGGCAATCACGTGCCACTGTTGATCCACTTCGCTCCACAAACTACCAACGAAAAAACTTGCGTTAGTCATTGTGGGCCACGATGTTATCCGGAGGAACAGAAGGGAATAACCGGAATGACTACAGCAGCAACACTTCTCACGTTGATCGTCCACGCCCAGCAGCACGTCGCGGCCTTGGAAAGCCTGGCTGCCGGCATGGTTGCAGGACTGCGCGCCGGCATGGTCGACGCCGACCACCTGTACACGCTGATGACCACGCAAACGCGCGCCATCCACGCACAACTGGACGAAGTGGTCGCAACGATGGAGAAGGTGGAACTGCAGAGAGCCAGGAACGATAGCGACGGGCCACCTCTATATAGGCCCCAATGTTTGGCATCGTCGGAAAAAGGTAATTTTGGTAACCACACCGGCAAAACATCCCATTTCTTTCGCTCAATCAATGATTTAGGCGAGATCGGAAAAAGGTAATCCAAAGGTAATTTGAGGTAATTCGATTACCTTTCTGGAAGGTAATTTTTCCCTTCCACCATTGCCTTTACATTCAAGCACTTACGGAGAAGGGTAATTTTTATTACCTTGAGATTACCTTTTTCCGTAACCCGATTTTAAAAATTAAAACAAAGGCTTAGATTGCCTTTCGGCAACACGGTCACCAAAATCACCTTTTCCAAAATCGAATCCGGCGATGGTCTCCCTCGGGACCATCCTTGGCGTCATTTCGGCTTACTGGCTCTTTATCCCGTATGGAGGACACCCTTGCAGGAACTCACCATCCTTAAGACCACGATCCGCCGCGATAGCGCCGGTCGCTTCTGCCTCAATGACTTGCATCGTGTCGCAGGTGGCGAAGCGCGCCACAGTCCAAACCGCTATACCCGCACCGAAGGCTTTCAAGCCTTGGTCGCTGAGCAAACGCCAGAAATGGCGTTTGCTCCAGTGGCCTTGGTTCACGGCGGTGCCTCCCCCGGCACCTACGTCACCAAGGAACTGGTCTATGCCTATGCCATGTGGGTCAGTCCGAAATTCCACCTGGCCGTGATCCGCGCGTTTGATGCCCTGGTCACGGGCCAGCCGCCCTCCCCCATCTGCGCGGACGAGCACCCGATCGTCGCCCAGTTCTGGGACACCTACGAGGAACTCATCGAACGCGGGGAGCGCGTGAACTATTCCGACAACCAGGGATTGATCGCGATCCACCTGACGACCCTGATCCTTGCCGCGTGGCGACGTGGTCTTCCCATCGCCGAACGTTCCAAGCTAAGTCGCCTGCTCAAAACCTCGCTGCAATACCCCTTCATCGGTCGCGAGGATATGTTTTCCCGTGGCCGGCGCATCCCGAAGTGCTGGGTCTTCCGCGACGATGGCCGCCGCCAGCATAGGGCGGATGCAACGCCGCTGCGCCTCACCGGCCCCGTCAGCGCCGCACCCGATATCGTCTTCTCTCAAAACCGGCATGAGCTGGCCGATAAGTGCAGCGACATCGCCCTGCGTATCGGCGATACCGCCCATGCGCTGGCAGGCGTGGGAGAGGCGCTGCGGAAAAATGCGATGGAGCCCCATCAGGCCATTACGCTCCTGAGTAGCCTGATGCGCGACCTCGGCTCGCACATCGAAGCTGCCGACCCCGCGTGGCACCAAGCCTAAAACGCGAAGTGCCCCGTCTTCCGATGCGTCAAACCGCGTCACCCGGGCGCCCGTTCCGAGCCCTATCGGGGCTTGCCATGGCCCCGTTTTCGGCCTTGCGTCACCTGCGTCAAAAGCGAGGGGGGAAGCGCGCAGGCGAGGAGGGGGACGACCGCGCGACCGCGATCGATCCCGCCTATCATTGGGGCGGCGCGGTATACACAGGGCTTTCACGGGCCTTTCACGGGACATGTCATTGCATCCAAGTGGCGCGCGGCTAATGTGAAGGCAACGAAATTTCGTTAGTCTTGGACCACAGGGATCAAGGGGGACAGGAGTGAACCAACTAGCCACTATTGCAAGCAGGCGAGCAGGTGCCTGCCTTGTGGTGCGCACCCCAAATGCATGGGCAGACCAACTTTTCACCGTCGACGTACTCAACCTTGGCGGCCTTTGGCATACATGTGCCGCCAAGTTGTATGCGAACTTTTCTCAGACCTTGAGATCAACGGTGAGCACAGCCATTTTCTCCGGACGTGGAACTCCGCGCCCGACCTTCCCCTCTCTATTCTGAAAAACCAGGCACATGGTCCTTGAAAGTTGCTCCCTTACCCTTTTCCTGAACGGAGTTCTGCAGGGCAGGCCTGAAGATATTTGGGGTGCTCTCGGCCTGCCTGGCCCGGAATCTGTTAACGCTCGACCAGTCGACAAGTCGGCCGTTGTTCTTGCTTCCGACGAAAGCTACGCGTACATGCTTTCAGTAGGGCCTGGCCGCCTAGACTTGTCGCTGCGCGGAACCGCGAAAGATGTTCATCAAGAGAAGCAAGGAAACCTGTTCGGCTTAATTGATTTCGAAAAAGCTTTCGCACGCGTCCGGGAAATATTGGACGCACTAGCAAAACTTGAATTCAATGTGGAGATCAATCGAGTAGCTGTTCAGGCGAACGCAGTGTGGAATGAAGATTCATTGAAATCTGCGAATGCAATCGTCTTGCAACGGTTTCCGTACCTTACTTCTCAAGCGGCAGACCTTACTGACCTAGCTGTGCAGGGCAATGAACACGCCACTAGTGAAACGGTTGGAGAAACTCAATTCAACTTGCTCCAGCAGTGGGCGGTGGTTCAACAGCAAGCGATGGTCGTACTTTTTGGCTCTTTGCCTCTTCCAAAAACAGCATCTGCACCGATGTGGCTGGTACGTGGAACGATGGATTTTAATACCTCGCCCGCCGTAGACGTAAAATGGCCGCTTGCAACTGCATACAAATTGCAGAGCGAGCTTTTTGAACGAGTAACAACCAAGTATCGGGAGTGGGCTCGTGAAAAGTAAACTTTCCGTACTTCAAATTTCGTCTACTTCAGCCTCGACTGAAACTAACGAAGCTCGAACGTTTGTCGTGGCGGTTACGAGCAAGACGGCGCTAGATGACGTGCATATTCATACCCACGAGTGGGAATTGGTGTCGCGCGAGCTCTACTCACTCTGCAATTACGGGGAGAACTGCGACGCTTTCGCTGTAGCAGCAGCAAATGTCGTTCTCAATGAATTGAAAACCGCTGATATACCAGCGCCAATGTTGTCGTGGGACGAAGATGGCGACGTGACTTTCTCGTGGTACAAAGACGACCTTATTGCAGCGCTAATCGTTTCTGGAAAAGACGTTCAATCAATGGTCACCGCCGGCAGCAAACTTGAGTATGTTGGAAAGAAAACGCCACTCACGGACAAAGCTCTAAACGCAATATGGCCATTTCTCCCGAATCTAAATCCGCAAAACTGGCACTTCTTGATCGGCGAGCCGGCAACCCGCTCCCTAACGAAGAAGATGTTAGACGACAAATTTTCTGGAAACGCATGTATTACGTCGGACAAGTGCGCACCGGCCAACTTCAAAACTACCCCGTGGGAGCATTCGTTTTTCAATCAAGAACCAACGAACACGGAGTAACGAAACGCGAAGAGTCCGTCGCGTGGGCCGCGTTGCAAGAACCCAACAGGACCCACCAAAACGGGCACCAACTTGCTGAGCGAAAAAATCAACAAACCCGGCAAAGGAAGCCAAGTATTCCTGAAGCCGATTTGGACAACTACCACGGCTTCTGCGTTGCAAGCGTCCAAGAGATACGACAGTCAGAGCCAGGCCTGTTCAATGTTTTCTACGATCCTACGCCTGAAGACGATTCGCACTGCGCTCTATTCTTAACAAACGACTTCCTCGAAATGCTTAGAGAGAGATACCGGGATGTGAAAGGTCACTGGGAAGACCTCAACAGAGCGGTAGCGCTGAAACACGCCCAAAATGTTCTCGCTAACGTATTCAGAAAGCAATTTGTACCTGACGGGCACGACGAGCCAACGGGCCCCGCTCTGATCGAGGCAACTTAAGCCGACGTCGACAGCAACCTTCGAAAGCTCAGAATGGGGAACCAAGCATGCCATGAATGACACGCCCATCGTGTTCACGCCATCAAACGAACCTTATCTCGGCCTCCGGTAGCTACTGGCATTCGACAAGCTCATCTCGGCAGCACTCAACCTCGATCAGCATGTTGCTCCGGTTACACACACCGACCCCATGAATGACCTTCAGCGCGCGCTCTGCCAGCTCATCCCTTCCGCACTCAGCATTTCGCTATCAATATGATAACTGTGTTTCTCACCAGAGACGGTGCGCAAGAAACGAAACGATGCGCTATCGAGCATCATCTACATTACGCAACGAAAGACTTGAATCTAAACGCATCGACGCCGATGAGCGCGTTGAGCCCGGTCAGCTTGGTTTGAATCGGGGCAATCTCGTTTTCAACAAACACCTGCTTTGCCTTCTCGACATCACCGAAGCCGCCCGCATTGGTTGGAATCATCCCCAGCAACTGCGGTGGCACGCGATGCGCAGCCAAGATGTCATCGCGACTGGTGTTCTTAATCGAGGCAAAGTCGTCCTTCGCCGCGACCTCGCTGATCGGAATGAGCTGCAGCCCGTCTTTCTTGCCGTTGGGCGCGTACATGAACAGGTTCCGAAAATTCCCCGGTCCCTTCGAGTTTTTCAACGCATCGCGGAGCGCATCGATGTCGGCCGTTTGCTGGGCCGCATCGGTCATGTAGAGAATGAAACCCGCATGCGAGCCGTTGTCGTAATACTTGCGCCGGAACAGCGTCGCCGACTTATTGAGCTGCGCCGCATGCAAGGCGCTCAAGTATTCCGGCACGCCGTAGATTTCCTGGCTGACGTCCGGCGCCATGAGCTGGCACACCGGATTCTCGAACTGGAACGCCTCGCCCGTGTACGGCACGAACCAACACGGCCCGCCGTTGACACCCACACGTGTGAACAACGCCGGTGACCGCTTGAGCCGCAGCAGCCGCTTGGACATGGCCGGGATCTGTTCCAGGTACGCATGCGCAAAGACCAGGTAGTCGGTGGCGAATGCCTCGAAGTCGGCCACGGACAGGTACGGTGTGGGGATAAAGGACGACACCAGCAAATTGCGCTTGATGAAGATCGCCGAGGAATGATGCGGCGCTGTGCGCAACATGTTGGCCAACCCCAACGCGCTGATGGGCGGCTCGTACCAGCGCCCGTTGTTCCACACCTGTACGTAGTCCAGCAGCGACGCGCGGTCGATCGGCTCCGGTTCGCCGAAGGTGAAGGCATGCGCCTTAGCGGTTGTGGTCGCGGCAACGTCGGCCTGCGGCCGGGTGGTCTTGCGCTTGCCCATCAGGAAATCTCCATGAAGCTTTGGCTGTTGGCCGCGCGGCCTTCCAGCGGTTCGACGATAAGGGAATGCATCACCGACCAGGCGAGATCCGCGTGGCCGACATCGGCCGAGCGGCTGGCGTCATAGGTGACGTGCCGCCCGCTCGGGGTGAGGGTTTTGCGGATCGCCATGAAGGCCGCGGCGAGATCGGTCCAGCCGGCGTCCCATTCCAGGCGTCCCTTGCCCATGACGTCCTGCGCTTTCATCACCATCAGCGCCTTGGATTCGGGCGAATACTGGATCGCGCGCGCCGTGGGAAAGAACTGCTTCACCAACTGATACACGCCGGTGCCCATGCCGGTAGTGTCAATGGCGATATCGGCGACGTTGTACACATCGCAAAGGCGCTTGATGTTGCCGGCCTGCGCGTCGAAGTCCTGACCTGGCCATTGGTGTTTCTCCACCACGCGGAACATGTCCCGCATGGATGAGGGCAGCGCGTTCACCGTACAACCCGACGGATCGCCGCCGCTCGTGCCCTTGGAAGGGTCGAAGCCGATGGACACCGGTGCATCGCCGAGCGGACGCGGCGCATAGGAACGGAAGTCGTCCCACACCTCCCAGCTGTCGACCATGCAGCGACGCACCAGGGAGAACGGAAACACCGACGCGGAGTCGTCGATGAATTCGCACATCAAGAGCTGCTGGAATTCCTCAGCGCTGTATTCCAGGCGCAACTGGTCGATGTCGAAGAGGTTGCAGCCGCCGGCCATCGCGTCCAGTACGGTCACGATCTGCCGCCACTGGCCGTCTGCGCACGCGAGACCATTCACCAGCGCCACGTGGTTGATGTCGATCTCGACGCGATCCGCCTTCGCCCTGCCCTTGTTGAACAGCGCGCCCGACCAGAAGGGATAGGCGTCATGGCTTAGCGCCGATGGGGTGGAGAAATACGTCTGCCGCCATTTCTTATGGATCGCCATACCGGACGCAACTTTGCGCAGCGTCTGGAAGGCGTACACCCAGAAGTATTCGTCGAAATACAGGTTGCCGTGATAGCTCTGTGCCGTGCGTGCGTTGGTGCCGAGGAAGTACAGCGAGGCATCGTTTGGCAGGGTGATCGGATCGCCTTTCAGCTCGATCTCGGCCGCCTCCTTCGCAAACTGCGTGAGGTATTGGCGAAATACATCGGCCTGCGCACGACTGGCCGACAGGAAAATCTGATTGCGCCCGGTCGTGATCGCATCGACCAGCGCCTCGCGCGCGAAGTACCAGGTCGCGCCGATCTGGCGCGACTTCAGGATATTGCGGATGCGCTGCGCGAGGCCGGCGTCGTACCAGGTCCGCTGGTAGGCGAACAGCGAATCCATGAACGCTTCCACCAGCCGCGTTTCCTGCTCGGGGCTGTAGTCGTTCTTGAGCGGCTTCTTTTTCGGCCTCGCATTGCGATTCGCGACGTTCGGGTTGAGGTGCCCTTCGTGACCGCCCGGCGCCTCATAACGATGCACGCGCGCAATCTGCGCGACCTGGCGCATCAAGAGGTCGATTTCCTTGAAGTCGTGCGCGTCCTTGCGGTCCTTGGCGATCAACTGGCATAGGCGCGCTTCCAGCACCGCATCCACGCGATCGATCGGTTTCGCGTTCGCCCAGCCGTCGCGCTGTTTCCACGATTCCACGGTGGAACGCGCCTGGCCGATCTGCTCGGCGATGGCCGTCACGCTCCAGCCCTGGAAATACAGGCTGCGCGCGAGCGTGCGGGGATCGGTGCCGACGGCGGGAATGAGCATGGCGACAGCGTAGGGACGCGCATGCGGGGGCTGGGCGGCGGGGTGTTCTGCATGGCGGCGTACAGAACCGCGCTTTATTGCCGGTGTGAACGACGGTCCCGATGCTGGCGAGGACTCCACGAATCGATTACGCCGAGGCCCCGTGTATGAAGAAGTCCAAGAAATTCCGCGTTGCCACCGAAGGCGCGACCGTTGACGGCCGCACTATCCAGCGCGAATGGATTACGCAGATGGCCGACAGCTACGACCCGGCCAAATACCGCGCCACGATCAACCTTGAACACATCCGTGGGCTGTTGCCGGATGGTCCGTTCCGCAATTACGGCTTTGTCGATGCGCTGTCGCAGGAACAGAACGCCGAGGGCAAGCTGGAACTGTTCGCGGTGATCACGCCGACCGATGACCTGGTCAACCTCACGCAAAAGGGCCAGAAGGTCTTCACCTCGATCGAGGTCAACCCGAAATTTGCCGACAGCGGCAAGGCGTACCTGGTGGGCCTGGCCGTCACCGATAACCCGGCCAGCCTCGGCACCGAAATGCTGCAATTTGCGGCCTCCAACCCGACCGCCAATCCCCTCGCCGCGCGCAAGCTACACCCGGACAACCATTTCTCGGCAGCGGTGGAAACGCTGATCGAATTCACCGACGACAGCGAAGCGCCGAGCATTCTGGAGCGCGTGCGCAAGCTCTTCACCCGCAAGGATACCAACGACAACCGCCGCTTTGGCGATATCGAATCGGCGCTGGAAGAAATCGCCGAGCACGGCGAAGCACAAAGCGCACAGACCGCGCGCCAGTTCGAGCAGGTGGACACCACGCTTAATGCCAGTGCCCAGCGCATCACGGACGTGACCGCGCGCGTGGACGCGTTGGAGCGGCTGTTCCACACCACGCCGGCCACGACCGCCACTCGCCCCCTGGCGACCGGCACCGACGACGCGCTCACCGACTTCTGATCCCTCCTGTGCGCCTCGCCTTCCACGCCTTCACACAAGGACACCCATGAAGAACGAAACCCGCGTCAAGTTCCATGCCCTCTCTACCCAGGTCGCGAAGCTCAACGGCGTGACCAGCGCGTCCGAGAAATTCGACGTGCAGCCGTCCGTGCAGCAGACGATGGAAAATCGCATCCAGGAGTCGAGCGATTACCTGAAGCTGATCAACGTTCACCCGGTCACCGAGAAGACCGGCGAAAAGCTGCATCTTGGCGTGGCCGGTCCCGTGGCCAGCCGCACCAAGACGAGCGCGAATAAAAAGCGTCAGCCGCGCTATATGGGCGACATGGATGCGCAGCCCTACACCTGCTACCAGACCAACTTTGACACGTCCTTCCCCTACGCCACACTCGATGCGTGGGCGAAGTTTCCGGATTTCCAGACGCGCCTCTCCGCCATGCTGGTCACTCAGCAAGCACTGGACCGTTTGATGATCGGCTGGAACGGCACGAGCGTCGCCGACGATACCGATATCGCCAAGAACCCCTTGTTGCAGGACGTCAACAAGGGCTGGCTGCAAATCCTGCGTGAGCAAGCACCGGCCCAGGTGATGACGGAAGCCAAGGCCGACAGCAAGCAGGTGCGCGTGGGTCCGGGTGGCGACTACGAAAACCTCGATGCATTGGTCTACGACGCGATCCTGCTGTTGGCGCCCTGGTTCCAGGAAGACACGGGCCTGCGCGTGCACGTCGGCCGCAAGCTGATGCACGACAAGTATTTTCCGAAGATCAACCAGCAGCAGCGCGCGACCGATGAACTGGCCACGCAAATTCTCGTCAGCCAGAAAACCATGGGCGGCCTGCAGGGTTTGGGCTTGCCCTACTTCCCCGGCAACTCGCTGCTGATCACGCGCCCGGACAATCTCTCGATCTACTACCAGGCCGGTGCACGCCGTCGGCTGCTGCGCGACGAGCCCGACTACGACCAGGTGGCCGATTACCAGTCGAGCAATGACGCCTACGTGGTCGAACGCCTGCAAGGCGCGGTACTGGTGGAAAACATCGTGCTGGGCGACTGGTCGGTGAAGACGGGCGGCTGATCATGGGCTTGTCTCCCGCTCAAGCGCACCTGATGCGTGTGGAAGCGAAACGGGCGACCGCGCAAGCGGCGCCCGGCGCGGCGGTGGATGCGTCCACCTCCCGCGCGCACAACCTCATGCGCGCCAAGCTCGACGCCGACCGGCGCCGGTTGCACCAGGTGCAATCGGTCGAACGCAAGATCGCCATCAAGCGCGAGATCCTGCCCGATTACGACGATTACGTGGCCGGCGTGCTCGCCAGCGGCCAGGGTGTGCAGGATGACGTGATCGGCTACGTGCTGACCTGGCGCATCGATATCGGCGATTACAGCGGTGCGCTCGATGTCGCGCGCTACGTGCTCGACCACAACCTGTCGCTGCCGGATCGCTTCGAGCGCACGCCGGCCACGCTGGTGGCCGAAGAGCCGGCGGTGCAGGCGCTCAAGGCATACGACGCGGGCAAGCCGTTCGACATCGACGTGCTGGAAACGATCCTGGCTCTGACCGCCATGCGTGACATGCCCGATCAGGTACGCGCCAAGCTTCACTTTGCCATCGGCCGTCACCAGGCCGAGCAAACGCCGCAACGCGCGCTGGACCATCTGCGCCGCGCGGTGGAATTGAACGACAAGGTGGGCGCGAAAAAAGACATCGAGCAGTTGGAACGGCGACTGCGCAATTCGGACTCCGGCCCGTCCGCCGGCAACCCTTCGCCGCGTTCGCGCGGCCCCTGAGCCTCCCCCCCGGCGCCCCGGCGGCACGGGTGGCGAACGATGCGCATGACGCATGCCGTGCCCCCCGTCCACCGCCGGATTTTTTAAAGGACTTCCATGGGCAGCGTGATTGCGAACGGCGGCACCCTCGCCATCCCCAACAACAACGAAGGCGTCATCACCAACGACGGCTTCTGGCCAGACGTGGACCTCGCCATGCTGCGCGCCTCCACACGCCTCACCGGCAACGTCACGGCCGAGCGACTGCGCGCGAGTGCGATCGAAGCCATCCTGGACGTCAACACGCAGCTGGCGACCTACAAAGCCGCGCGCATCGGCGAAGGCTGGGACAACGCCGCCGACGTCGGCGAAACCATCGCGGGCGCGAGCGCGTTGGTGCACCGGTATCTGCGCGCCGTCGCCAGCACCGTGCAAGCCGATATCGCCGAGAAATACCGCGACTGGGACAACACGCGTGCGGGTGACTATCGCGGCCAAGGCGAAAGCGATTCGGCCGACGATTTCCGGCGCAATGCGCGCTGGGCGGTCGCCGACATTCTCGGCCGGCCGCGCAATGTGGTGGAGCTGCTTTGAATGGCGCAGACGGTCTACGCACGCCAGGGCGATACCGTCGATGCGATCTGTTGGCGCACGTTCGGCGTGACGGCCGGCGTGGTTGAAACGGTCTACGAATTGAACCGCGGCCTCGCAGCACTCGGCCCGGTCCTCCCGATGGGCACGCCTGTGCTGATTCCCGACGCGCAAGACGTCGGCACGCGTGTGCTCGCCACTCTCCAGCTATGGGATTGATGATGTCCGAGCCTGCCCTCGCCACCCTCGCGACCTCCGCCGCACTGGGCACCGCGACCGCCACCACCGCGCTGCTGCCTGGCATCGACGGCAACGCCCTGGTCGGCGCGGTCGCGGGCGCGGCGCTGTTCGTGACCAGCTCGCGCGACCTGCCCCTGATGCGGCGCGTGATCTATCTCGTCATCAGCACCGTGGTGGGTTACCTCGCCGCGCCCGAGGTTCTCGCGCACGTGCCGCTGCACAGCACGGCTATCGCGGCCTTCCTGGCCGGCGCGCTCGTCGTCACGTTGACCATGCAACTGATCGAACGCGCCAAGACGTTCGACCTCGCCACCCTGTTCCGCAAAGGAGATTGAACCGTGCCCCTGCCCTTCGCGCTGATCGGCGTTTGGTCCCTGCTGCAACTGATGGCTTGCCTCGTCATCGTGCTGCGCTTGCTCACCTTCCGCCGTGGCCACTCGCGTCATCGCCATGCCATTGCGTGGGCGTCGTGGCTCCTCGTCGTCGCGTGCACCACTACCGCCGTCAAACTCCTATGTGGCATTCGCCCGCCGCCGGGGCCGCTGGAAGCCTTGCTGACCGTCGCCCTCGCGATCCTGCTGGTCATCCATCGCGGCAACCTCGCCCACGTGTTGCGTGCGCCGCGCGCCTGGCTCGCGTGGATCTGGCGGAGGGACACGTGGTGATCGCCTTCCCCGAACAGCGTATCGAGTCCCTCATCACCCACGTGATGAAAGCCGAAGGCTGGGACGCCTATACCAACGACCCCGACGATGCCGGCAAGGAAACCAAGTGGGGCATCACCGTCGCATCGGCGCGCGCCTATGGCTACACAGGCCCGATGAAAGACATGCCCGAAGCGGTGGCGCGCGCCATTTATCGCAAGCGTTACGTGGATGAACCGCGTTTCGCGGACGTGTTCGCCATCGAGCCCAACGTCGGCGCGGAGCTGATCGATACCGGCGTCAACATGGGCACCGCGATCGCCGCCATGTTTCTGCAGCGCTGGCTCAATGGCTTTAACGATACCGGCAGCCGCTATGGCGATCTGCACGTGGACGGCCGCATTGGTGCCGTCACGCTCGACGCGCTGCGCACGTTTCTGCGCTGGCGTGGACCGCAAGGCATCACCGTACTGATGCGCGGCCTCAATGGCATCCAGGCCGAGCGCTATCTCGCCATCACCGAATCCAAACCGTCCCAGCGAAAGTATCTCTTTGGCTGGGTGCTCAACCGTGTGGAGATGTAGACCCTTGTCGTATCAGTTGCATCAGGGCGAAGCCCTTTCCTTCCTGCGTACCCTTCCCGATGCGTCCGTGGACGCGATCATCACCGATCCGCCGTACAGCTCCGGCGGCTTGCACATGGCACAACGCCAACAGTCCCCAGTCAAGAAATACGTGCAGACCGGCACGCAACGCGACTACCACGGCTTCAGCGGTGACAATCGCGATCAGCGAAGCTGGACGCTGTGGGTCACGCTGTGGCTCACCGAAGCCTTGCGTGTCGCCAAGCCTGGCTCGCCCGTGGTGCTCTTCACCGACTGGCGGCAACTTCCCAGCACTACCGATGCACTGCAAACGGCCGGTGCCACCTGGCGCGGCATCGTGCCGTGGCTGAAACCCGCCGGACGCCCCAGCGGTCCCGGCCGTTTCCGCAATGGCGCCGAATATGCCGTGTGGGGCAGCAAGGGCGACATGCCGCCACGGATCGAGGTCGGCTACTTGCCCGGCTATCACGTCGAATCGATCCGCCAGAAAGACAAGCATCACGTCACCGGCAAGCCCACGGAATTGATGCGCACGATCGTGAAGGTATGCCCACCGGGCGGCGTGATTTTGGATCCCTTCGCCGGCAGCGGCACCACCGGTGTGGCCGCACTGATCGAAGGGCGGCATTTCATTGGCGTCGAACTCGACAGCGTGAATTGCGACATCGCGCGCTGCCGCCTGGAAGACGCCAGCGCGCCACAGGAGGTCCAAGCCGCATGAATCTCGTACTCAAATGCTTGGCAGGCATCCTGGCCGCGCTATTGATCGCAGCGCTGGCCGTGATCGCTTGGCAGCGTCACGAAACCACATCCCTGTCGTCCCGCCTGACCAAAGCCGAGGCCAATACCTTCGCCGCGTTGTTTGATGCATCGGCCATGCGGCGCGACGTGAAGATCGTCACCCAGTACGTGGACCGCGTGCGCGTGGTCCACGACACCACGCAAACGCTTCAGCGGGAGATTCCGACCTATGTCACGCCTGCCACAGATCGCGCTTTTCCTTTGCCTCGCGGCTTTGTCCGCGTGCACGACGCCGCCGCTACGCATGGCTTGCCCGGCCCTGCCCGAGATACTGATGCGCAGGCCTCCGACATTACAGCCTCTCGCGCCGCCGACGTCATCGCCGCCAACTACGGCACCTGTCTTGAAATCCGCGAGCAGTTGAATGCGGTGCTGGATCGACTTGAAGCGCCCCCTAACAGCGAACCGACACCATGAATAAGCCAGAGCGCTTCCGTGTCGCCTTGCTCGCTGCATTGCCGGATCTCGCCAACGATCCGCAGCGTCTGTCGATCTTTGTGGAGAAAGGCAAGCTCGTTGCCACTGGTACCGAAAACGCGGGGTGGCAATACAGCTACCAGCTCACCGCGATCCTGCAGGACTTCGCGGGCGACATGGATGGCTTGGCCAAGGCAGTCATCGCCTGGGTGGCGGTGGAACAGCCCGACATGCTGAAGAACCCGGCGCAGGCCGAGCGCGGCATTCGTTTCGAGTGCGAACTGATGACCTCCGAGCTAGCCGACGTCGTCATCGAAATCGATCTCACCGAAGCTATCTACGCCAACAACGACGGCACGTTGAATCATCCCGCCGAGCCCCCGGCTGACCCGACAAGCGCATGGCTGTGGCCGACGACCTGACGCAACTGGAACTGTGGGCCGCACCACTGCTGGCCAAGCTTGCGCCGGCGCAACGGCGGCAGCTCGCGCGCGCGATCGCCCTCGATCTGCGCCGCGCGCAACAGCAGCGCATCGCCGCCCAGGTGGCGCCGGACGGCACGCCCTACACTGCACGCAAGCGCGCTCCCACACTGCGCGGGAAGCGTGGTGCGATCCGGCGTCGAAACGGGGACATGTTCGTTAAGCTTCGCACCGCGCGATGGCTGAAAACGAACGTCACCAGCGAAGGCACAGAAGTGGGCTTTTTCGGACGCGTGGCCCGTCTGGCGCGCGTACATCAGGAAGGTGGCAGGGATCGTGTGGCGCCGGATGGGCCGACGGCAAGGTATCCCGCTCGGCCGTTATTGGGGTTCACCACTGCCGATAGCCAATTGATACGCGACTGCGCTTTGAAATTCCTGCACTCATAAGTGATTCACCCCGCCAAAGGAATCAAATCGAGCGATCGGCTCCCTTCGCCAACGACCTGATCTTTGAAACTTCAAAATACAAGTCACACGTACCGTAGGTCATATGCCTGTATCTCCAGAGCGTGTCTCTGAAGCTGTCCGCCCCTGTTACTTCGTCCAGGAAAATTAAGAGCTGGGGCACGCTCACGAACCAACAGTTAAAAAAGGGCTGATGGACCTCAGCTTTACCATCGTACGCCTTCGAAAACTGTTCTCTAATCTCCCCTAGCGCTTCGTTCATCTCTTTGAAGCGCTTGGCGTAGCTCACATCTTTTGAGTTGAACTCAACCCTGAGCGTAGCTTCCAAGAAGTGCTTCAACATTATCCGATCCTGGAAGCTGCCAAAGTCCATCAATCCGACGGCAACTCTCTCGACACCGCGTCCGTCAAGCGAAAGATGATGCCGCATTATGTCGCGTGTGAGGTCCAACGATCCGGCTTGGACAATACGTAGCTCATGCCACCCGAGTTGGGCCTGTGCCGCGAGCAAACTTCCGGCAAGATCCAATAAAAGATCAGCATCCGAGCCGGCCCTAGCCCGCCGAGTCAAAGATTTCTTTTTCAGTTCCATGAAGACTAAATCTTTCGATGTTATTGCGACTAAATCGCACTCACCTTCCTCGCCAGCCAGACTATAGCTGCCGCTCACTGATGGAACGCCATGGCCCGCGAGTTCCGCTTGGATAAAGCCTTCAACAGCCAATCCAACTTTCTTGTCGAATTCGTGACAATGGTCTCGCAAAGATGTCATTAGTGCTTCTAGATATCCCCAGCCGCACATTGACCGATCAACTATCAGATAGCGACCTCCCGAGCGCCGAATGAGCGGCTTGAGGTAAAAGTCTGCGCCTCTTGCTCTATCCGTTGGCATCGGTGCGTCTGTCGGCCGAGAGAACTTCTGATTTGGCCCTTCTAGGGGATGGGACAGCACGTCACGAAGGAAAGTAGTTACTCTATTTCCGGGAATATGCCGAAGAGCTCGCTTAATATTTGCTTCTTCTACGATTACTGGCCCTCGGACGTCATGCATTGGATCCACAAGATGACCGATTACGTCGAAGGCATCATCTAGCGACCATCCCCCAGGGGTGATAGCGCCACCATCTAAAAACGCAAGCGCTCCTCGGCAAAGCTTCAACACATCCGAACTTCGCAACTGTGGAAATCGAAAGATTGAATCGTAAAGCGCTTGTTCCTGGAGGAATTTTATTAGGCCCGTTGCATCAAAACCAAACCAAGCAGAATGGGTGTATGGCTGGACATCAATGACTGCAGCATATCCTGTGACTAGCTTCAACAGTCTAGGCCAGTGGCTATCAAAATTTAAATATGGCTTCCTCCCATCAATATGCTTAACTGCGAGCTGAAGTAGATAACCCCAAGGAACTTGAGGCGCACCTCCTCCCGTCACAGAGATATTGGGAACGATATGATATCTCTGCATGTCAGCATCATAGACCGGCGATATAAATTCAAAGATTTTTCTAGCTAGGTTGAGCCCTCCAAGTTGAGATACGAGCTTCTCTATTTCTGCGACTAACGCAGTTTCTGCCGCATCTTCCAAACCAATGAAATCAGGAGCCAACCGGATACCGTACCCGAGGCTATCGAGAAACTTACCGGCTCTCGCCACAGCAAATTCACGCGCATAAATTTGCTCGTTATTTGTCTGCCTCCAATTGCTTACTTCAATGTGATCCCGCGCCGCCCGGATTGCAGCCCTCCAATCATTTGGGCCTTCACAATTTCTCGTTTCATTACCACGCAGCGCATCCTGAAGGTGGCTGATAACCTCAAAATAGGGATCTAGCGCCACACCGCGAATAACGTGCTCTCTAATTAGATCCGCCTTGAGCGTCCGGCAAAGACGCCACGCTTCTGAACGACTACTGATAAAGCTGCTTCGGATGCGTTCGTAGAGTGCATCCGAAACCGTATTGAGCTGGTGAACGGTGGTTTGAAAATCTAAACCGACATATGCGTAAAGGCGCTCCAGATCACCCCCGCAACCCTCAATAAGGGACGGCGTTGCGTCAACAATTCCGCGAATTTCCTGAAGCTCCATATCCCGTACCCCTGTCACGCTTATCTAGCGATGGTCAAATAATAGGAGCATCGGCTACTCCAGTGAATTGTTCTGCGTTGCGCAATACAGAACGAACTACAGCTGCGCGTTGGCATCTATGTCCGCAGCATGCTGAACATGCCCGATGACATCCTGCGCCAACTCGCCAACCTGATCCGCTTCGGCACGGTGCAAGCCGTCGCCGGTAAGCGCGTGCAGGTCCAAGTCGGCGGTTTGCTCACGCGCCCAATTCCATGGCTATCCGCGCGCGCCGGCAAAACCAAGACATGGTCGCCGCCGGATATCGGCGAGCAAGTCCTGGTGCTCTCGCCCAATGGTGACTTGGGTGCAGCCATTGCGATCGGCGGCATCTTTTGCGACGCCTTCGACATTCCCGACGACGCCAACGCCAACACGGTCGTCATGGCCTTCGGCGATGGTGCGGTGTTGCTCTATGACCAGGCCGCGCATCTCCTCAAGGGAAAGCTGCCCGCCACGGGTCGCGTGGAAATCACCGCGCCAGGCGGCTTCACCTTGACCGGCAATGTGGACATTGACGGTCAGCTCAGCGTGTCGCACGCGGCGACCTTCGAGCAAACCGTTCACGCCCGGCAGGACGTCACCAGCGACGCAGACGTCAAGGCCGGCAACATCAGCCTCACCAATCACCCGCACGGCTTGGTGAAGAGCGGCACTGACACAAGCGGGAAGCCACTGCCATGATGGGCATGGACGCACGCACCGGCAAAGCCTTGAATGGCGACGCGCACCTGGCGCAGTCCATCGCCGACATTCTTTCCACGCCCGTGGGCACGCGCCTTATGCGCCGCGACTACGGCAGCCGTGTTCCAGACCTGATCGACGCACCGGCCAATGCCGCCACGCGTGTGCAGCTCTACGCGGCGACCGCCACCGCGCTGATGCGCTGGGAGCCACGCATTACGGTGAAGCGTGTTGCGCTGTCCGTGGTCGATGCAATGGCCGGCCGCTGGGTGCTGGACCTGATGGGTACTCGCGCCGACACGGGCGCCGCGGTGGAGCTGTCCGTCCCTGTCACGCTGCCCGGAGCGCGCGCATGACGGACGCCATCCAGCTCAATCAGCTCCCGCTGCCGGATGTCGTGGAATCGCTCGATTACGAGGCGATTCTCGCGATGGCCGAAAACCGCATGACGCAGCTTTGGCCCGCCTACACCGCCACGGTGGAATCGGACCCGATCCGCAAGAATCTTCAGGTGCTCGCATACATCGTGCTGCAGGAGCGCCAAAAGAAAAACGACGATGCGCGCGCGTGCTTCTTGCCCACGGCACGCGGCAAGGACCTGGACAACTGGGCGGCCAACCTTGGCGTGAAACGTCTGCTGATCAGCCCGGCCATTCCCGAAAAGGGTATCGCGGCCGTCTACGAGTCCGACGACGATCTCCTGTACCGCTGCCAGCTTGCGCCGTCCGGTTACTCCACCGCCGGCCCGGCCGATGCCTACGAATTTCTGGCGCGCAGTGCGTCCGGCCAGGTGCTCGATGCCAAGGTCACCAGCCCTGAACCCGGCACGGTGGTGGTGTCGGTCATGGCACGCGATGGCGATGGCACACCCTGGCCGGAACTGCTGCAAACCGTCACCGACTACATCACAGTGAAAACGCGGCGCCTGCTCACCGACAAGGTCATCGTGCAGGCGGTGGTGAGCCGTCCTTTCGCCCTGGCCGCACGGCTCCTGTTCTTTGCCGGTCCCGATTCGGATGTGGTGCTGCAGGCGGCGAAAGACAGCGTGGCCAAGTACCTCGCCGAGTCGCGCCGTATCGGCCGCAACATCACGCTCTCCGGTCTCTATGCCGCGCTAAAAGTGCCCGGCGTGGAAGACGTCCTCGACCTGACACCGAACGCCACGCTCGTGGTGAGCGACACCGAAGCGGCCTACTGCACCCGCGTGACGATCACGCCGGGAGGCGTGGGTGAATAATCTTCTGCCGCCCAACGCCACGCCGATGGAACGCGCGTTCGCACAGGTCTGCGCGGATCTGCTCGGCTTCGAGACATCCCTGGCCACGCTCGCCAATCCCGACACGATCCCGGCCAAGTTCCTGCCATGGCTTGCCTGGTCGCTCGGTGTGCGCAGTTGGAAGCCGTACTGGTCCGAAGCCGTCAAGCGCATGCGCGTGCGCCACGCGCTCGCCATCGCGCGTCAGCAAGGCACCGCGCAATCGGTGGAGGATGTGGTCGCGTCCTTTGGCGGTCACGTCGTGGTGCGCCCGTGGTTCGAGCAGGAACCCGAAGGCGAGCCGTACACCTTCCAACTGACCTTAACGCTGACGGATGACGCGCAGGACACCTCCGCGGCGTTTGTCGATGACGTCATCGCTGAAGTCAGCCGCACGAAATCCGCGCGCGACCACTTCACGTTTACCCAAGGGCTCAACGCCCGCGCGAGCGTGGGCGTGATCGCCACCGGCCGCGCGGTGGCGTATGCGCACCTTCAATTCGCGGGAGCCGTCTAACGTGGCCGCTTTACTGTTCTCCATCACCGACGCCGGCCGCGCCGCGCTGCGCAACGCCCAAGGCGATGGCACCAACGCCGTGCGCATCGCGTACGCCACGGTCACCGCGAGCGCCTTCCCATCGGGCCAACCGGTGCCGGATGAAATCAAACGCATCGCGTCGATTGCCGGCGGCGCGACGGCGGCGGACACGATCCACGTCACGATCAGCGACGCGAGCAAAGACGTCTACAGCGTGCGCGGCTTCGGGTTTTATCTCGCGGACGGGACGCTGTTTGCGTCCTACGGCCAAGCCGACGTCATCGTGGAAAAATCCGCCGGTGCCGTGATGCTGCTTGCGTGCGACGTGCAGTTCGCATCGGTATCGGCCAGTCAAATCACGTTCGGCGATACCACCTTCGTCAATCCTGCCGCCACCACCGACACACTCGGCGTCGTGAAGCTCGCCAGCGACGACGAGGCGAAGGCCGGGCGCGACGCGCAAAAGGCGCTGACGTCCACCAACCTGCTGGCCGCCTTGAATACACGGCTCGGCAACGGCGCACCGACCGATTACGCGAAACGGCTGTTGGCCATCGCGACCAATGCGGACTTTCTCAACACCATCGGCCCGACCTTTCCGCCATCCAAGCACACACATGCGATGGATGATGTGGTCGGCCTGGTCGCCGCACTCGCCGCCAAGCTCGATGCACGCGTGCGTTACGTGCCGGGGCAAATCATCGTCACCGCTGGCCAACAAGCACCGCCCTACACGCTGCTGTGCAACGGTGCCGCCATCTCACGTACACAGTACGCCGATCTCTTCGCCGCCATCGGCACCACCTACGGTGCGGGTGATGGGGTGACCACGTTCAACGTGCCACGCCTTGGCGAAGGCACGGTGATCAAGGCCACCCTCGATGCCAGCAAGGTGGGCACGTACAGCGCCGGTGCGTTGCTGACGCACACGCACGGCGCGAGCGCCGCGACGGCCGGTGATCACGCTCACACCGTGACGCTCACGGCCGGCGGCAGCCACAGTCACGGGGCGAGTGCGAGCGGTGTGGGGGACCACGCCCACGGTGCGTGGACGGATGGACAAGGCAACCACGCGCACAGCGGTTCCACCGACGCGCAAGGCCAACACTCCCACGTCACGCTCAACAACCTGTTTGGCGACGGCTCGGGATCGAGCTACGTCGGCGGCGGTGGTCCTGCGTTCCGCAGCACGCAGCGGCAAACGAACGACGCCGGCAACCACGCGCACAACTTCGGTACCGACTGGCAAGGCAACCACGGTCACAACATCGGCATGAACGGTGCCGGTGCGCACTCGCACACCATCTCGATCGCTGCGGTCGGCGATCACGGTCACAGCGCGACGCTCGCCAACGGCGGCAGCCACAGCCACACGCTCACCATCGCCGCAGCCGGCGGCAGCGACAACCTCGCCGCCGGTACGCACATGTTCCATTTCATCGCTTACTGATTGGAGGTCACGCATGGATGACAACGACACCTCGTCGCTACCCGCGTCGAAAGCGGCCTACAGCTTCGACGACACCACGCGCGAGTATCTCGGTGTCGTGGAGGTGTTTCTCTCGCCGCTGGAAGCCACCTATTTCCTGCCGCGCAATGTCGTGGAAATGCCGCCGCCCTCAAAGCTCGGCACGCACGAACGCGCGCGACTCAACCCCGCCGGCACAGCGTGGGAGATCGTCCCGGATTTTCGCCGCTGCATGCTGTGGGAGACCGCCACCGGCACCCCGACCGCCAACACCCTCGCGCTCGGCGAGGCGCTGCCGCCCGGCGTCACGGCCGAACCGCCGCCCGTCCTGCGTAGCGATACACCGCTGACGAATGTGTGGGACGACACGTCGCATACCTGGCGTCAGCTGCCCGATTTCAGCCGCACGCCCGTGTGGTCCAAAGCCACCGGGCAGCGCGCGGTACCTCCCCCACCACGCGAGCCATTGCCCGACACGCTCACGACGATGGCACCGCCTGCCGTGAGCGCACACCAGGCGCCGCAGTGGAACGACCTGCACGAGGGCTGGGGCATCGTCGCGGACTATCGCGGCATCACCTACTGGACCGCTGACGGCACGCACCACGTCATCGAGGCGCTGGGCGTCGAACCACCGGCCGATGCGCTCACCGCGCCGCCGATCCTCTCCGCGCCCGACGGCAGCGCGGCCTGATACCCCACCACCGACGAGGCTTAATCCATGTCTACGGCTTACCACCACGGCGCGCGGATCGAAGAAACCACCGACGCCCTACTCACTCTGCAAACGGTCTCCACCGCCGTGATCGGCATCGTCGTCACCGGCACGGATGCGGACGCCAACCGGTTTCCGCTGGACACACCGGTGCTGCTGACCCAAGCGAAAGACGGCATTGCCGCCGCCGGCATCAAGGGCACTCTGGCCCGCACGTTGCAGGACATCGACAACCAGGTGCGCTGCCCGGTGATTGTCGTGCGTGTGGCGGAAGGCGAGGACGAGAAGAGCACCACCGCCAACGTCATCGGCACCGTCAATGCCCAAGGCCGCTACACGGGCTTGAAAGCCTTGCTGACGGCGGAGCAACGCGTGGGCCTTCGCCCGCGCCTGATCGGCGCACCGGGCTTGGACACCATGGAGGTGGCGCAGGAGATTGCCATCACCGCGAAGAAGCTCAGCGCCTTCGCCTATGCGTCCTGCCACGGCTGCACGACGATCACCGAAGCACTCGCCTACCGTAAGCAGTTCAGCGCACGCGAGCTGATGCTGATCTGGCCGGGTTTCACCGGCTTCGACACCACGACCAAGACCACCGCGGCGGCGCAGACGATTGCCATCGCGCTGGGCCTGCGTGCGGCCATCGACCAGACCACCGGTTGGCACAAGGTGATTTCCAACGTACCGGTGAATGGTGTGACTGGCATCAGCGCCGACGTGTACTTCGACTACCTCACCGAAGGCACCGACGCCGACCTCTTGAACGAAGCGGGCATCACCACGCTCATCCACCGCAACGGCTTCCGCTTCTGGGGTTCGCGCACGTGCGATGACGGTGACTACATCTTCGAGAGCTACACGCGCTCGGCGCAGATTGTCGCGGCGACGATCGGCGAAGGCGTGTTCGAGTACAGCGACAAACCCATGCACGCGAGCCTCGTGCGCGATCTGATCGAAGCGATCAACGCCAAGCTGGGTGCCCTGGTCCGTGAAGGTTTTCTGCTTGGCGCGCGCTGCTGGTTCGATCCGTCGCTTAACGACAAGAGCAACGTCAAGGTCGGCAAGCTGAAACTCTCTTACGACTTTACGCCGGTACCGCCGATGGAAGACCTCACCTTGAGGCAGACCTTCACCGACAGCTACATCGCGGACCTCATGACCGCGATCACGGCCACCAACAACGCCTAAAACTTGCCGGTGGCGACCGCCACCGGCAAGCCCCGGCTTCCCCATGACCATTTGAGGATAGCACCATGGGTTTACCCCGAAAGCTCAAGAACTTCGACACCTTCCAGAACGGTGAATCGTTCATCGGCCAGGTCAACAGCCTCACGCTCCCCAAGCTCGCGCGCAAGATGGAAGACATCCGCCCCGGCGGCTTGGATTCGTCCGTCAAGGTCGACATGGGCGGCGAGGCATTGGAGCTGTCGTTCGCCGCCGGTGGCTATTTGCGCAGCGCGTTGCGTCAGTTCGGCGCCACCTCGGTGGGCGCGGTGCAGTTGCGCTGGGCCGCGGCGTACCAGGCGGACGACACCGGCTTCTATCAGGCGGTGGAAATCGTCGGCCGTGGCCGCTACAGCGAGATCGACCGCGGCGATGCGAAAACCGGCGAATCGTCGGAAACCAAATTCACCATGCCGCTCGTCTACTACAAGGAAAGCGTCGACGGCGTGGTGCTGTATGAAATCGACGTGCTCAACAACATTTACATCGTCGATGGCTTCGACATCCTTGCCGCGCAGCGCGCCGCGATGGGCCATTGGTAATCCCCTTCCCCAGCTTCGTCCTGACGGGCGCGGCCTCTCCCCTTACGCCAAGGAATTTCCGCTATGAGCGAACGCAAGACCACCGCCACCATCACCTTGGAAGAACCGATCCAGCGCGGCACCACCACCATCACCGACGTCACCGTGCGCAAGCCCAAATCCGGCGAGCTGCGCGGCACGCAGTTGGTGAACCTGCTGCACATGGACGTCGCCGCGCTGGAAGTCATCCTGCCGCGCATTACGCAGCCCACCTTGACCAAGGCCGACGTCGCCAACCTGGACCCGGCTGACCTCACCCAATTCGGTGTGGAGGTATCCGGTTTTTTGTTGACGAGAGCGAACCGCGAGGGCTACCCCAGCGCGTAGAAGACGCGATGGCCGATATCGCGGTGGTGTTCCACTGGGCACCACCGGTGATGGATGCGATGGACGTGACCGAATTGATGGACTGGCGCGAGCAGGCGCGCCTTCGCAACGGCGTGGAGGACTGATGGATCTGAAATTAAGCGTGCTGCTGAGTGCGATCGATCGGGCCACCGCGCCGCTACGCGCCATCGCCGGCAGTTCGTCCAACACCTCCAAGGCGCTGCGCGAAACACGCCAGCGCCTGAAGGAGCTGGAAAAGGCGCAAGCGGATCTCAAGGGCTTCCGTGAACTGAAAGCCGGCACGCAACAGCTCGCTACGCAGATGAACGCCGCGCGCACGCGCGCCACGGAGCTGGGCAAGGCGATTGCCGCCACCACCGCACCGACGCGCGCGCAACGGCGCGAGTTCGACGCAGCCCGGCGCCAAGCCGATGCGCTGGCCAAGCAGTACCAGGCGCAGACGCGGCGCTTGCAAACCCTGCGAGCCAATATGGCCGCGGCCGGCATGGATACGCGCAAACTGGCGCAGCACGAACGCCAGTTGCGCGACGCCGTGGCCGCGTCCACTCAGCAGATGGAAGCGCAGCAGCGCCAGTTGCAAAAACTCACCCAGCAACAGCAACGCATGGGCGCAGCGCGAGACGCGCTGTCGCGCGGCCAGGCGCTCGGCTCGCATCTGGCAGTCGGAGGCCTGGCCACGATGGCGACCGGCCAGCACGTACTGGGCGCGCTGAGTCCCGCGATGAATGAGGCCAAGGCGTTTCAGACGCAGATGGCGCAGTTGCGCGCCATGGGCGTGGGCGATGCCACCGTGGCCGATGCGGTGAAGTTCGCGCGCGGCATGGACATCATGGGCACCAGCGCGACGGAAAACCTGAAACTCTTGAAAGAGAGTTACGGGGTGCTGCGGGACATGCACGAATCCGAACAGGTCGCACCGTACCTGGCTCGCATGAAATTCGGCATCGAAACCGTGATGGCCAACAGTGGTCACGGTGATGGACATGGCGAGCACGCCGAAAGCATGTTCATGGATCTCCTGAAGGTGGCCGAGCTGCGCGGCGCGGCGAAAGATCCCGCCAAGCTGAAACGCGTGCTCGACTTCGCCACCCAGTCCTACGTCGCCTCCGGCGGTCTGGTGAAGCCCGAAGACCTGCTCAACATGATCAAGACCGGCGGCATCGCGGCCAAGCAGCTCGATGACACATCGTTCTTCTTTGGCATGTTGCACACCATGCAGGAAATGGGTGGGTATCGCGCTGGTACCGGGCTGGCGACGGCGTATCAGAACTGGGCCGCAGGACGCTCCACGCAGCAAGCAGCCGAAGAACTGCAGCAGCTCGGCATGCTCAACAAGGACGCCATCCAGTACGGCAAGACAGGGCACATCAAAAAGATGCTTCCCGATGCACTCAAAGAAGGCGACCTGTATCGCTCCAATCCCTTCGACTACCTGATGACGCGCGTGGTGCCCAAGCTCAACCCGGACGGGAAGCTCAGCGACCAACAGGTCATCAGCAAGATCAACAATCTGTTTTCCGGCCGCAAGGGCGGTGACCTGTTTGCCTCGCTCTACCTGGAGCGCGCGAACATCGCCAAGCAGCTCGCGGCCGCGCCGAAAGCCTACGGCGTCAATGCGCTCTATGACGAAGCCTCGCAAACCGCTGGCGGCCAGGAAGCCGAACTGCTCGCACGCAAGTCCGATCTCTATCGCGAACTGGGCACGCAGTTGCTGCCGGTCTATGTCGCGGGCCTGCAAAAACTCACGCAGGCGGTGCGCGGCCTGACGAGCTGGAACCAAAGCCATCCGATGCTCGCCAAGGGCATCGTGATGGTGGCCGGAAGCCTTGGCGTGCTGATGACGGTGATCGGCGGCGTGATGGTGGGCCTCGGCGGCCTGGTCGGGCAGCTCGCGATGCTGCGCTTCGGGCTGCGCATGGGCGGCCTCACCCTGGGCGGTGGCGGCGGGGCTTCCGGCCTGGCCCGCCTGTTCCCGGCGCTGATCAGCGGGGCGCGTATGGCAGCAGTGGCGGTGATGGGGCTCAGCGCGCCGATGCTGGCCCTTATCGCGCTGATCGCCGCCGCGGCCTTCGTGGTCGCCAAATACTGGGGGCCGATTCGCGCCTGGCTGGAAGGCGTCGGCCAAGGGATCACGCAAACGGTCGGGCCAGCCTTCCAACGTTTCGGTGCGGCGCTGCACGATCTTTTCGCACCGTTGGTGCCGGTGCTCGCCGCGGTATGGAACTGGGTGTCGCAACTGTGGCAACCGTTCCAGGCCACCAGCGAGCAGCTCGATGCTGCGCGGCAGAACGGCGTGGCGTTCGGCACGCTGGTGGGCCAGTCCATCGCGGCCGTCGTGGATGCCATCACCATGGCGGTGCGTGCGTTCGTGTGGCTGGGTGAAGCGATCGGCACGGCAGCGGGCTGGGCTGTCACGCACTGGGAGCCGGTGAAGGCGTGGTTTGTCGACATGTGGCAAACCATCGAAAACGCTGCGCGCAACACGCTCGACTGGATCGGCAACAAATTACAGGGTGTGCGCGATCTGATCGCCCGCATTCGCAACCTCGGTGGCGATCCCGCCATGGCCGGCGGTCCATCGATCGAGTGGATCATGCCCGGCGACCGCGAACGTGCGCGCCAGGTCGCCGATGCCATCGGACGCACGCCGATGGCCGGGCGCGATGCCGCCGGTACCGGTCAGAGTGCAATCAACACCGCCGGCCCGATAGGCGCACGTGGCACCGCCGGCAACACCTACCAGGTGCACATCGATGCCCGTGGCGCCGAACCATCACAAGTCAAGCGCGCGGTGCAAGACGCGCTCAACGATCACGCACGTGCGCAACGGGCGCGCGCGAATTCCAGCTATTCGGACGAGGGTTAAACATGGCCGGTTACACCTTGATGGCCTTCGGGCCGTTTGCCTTCGGCATGCAAACGGCTGCCTATGACGAGCTGCGCCGGCAGATGCAGTTCAAGCATGGCGCGGCGGTGCGCGTGGGCGAGCGCGACAGCTATCAGTACCTCGGCGCGGGCGAAGAAATCGTCACGCTGAGCGGCACCGTAGCGCCCGGCGTGACGGGCACACTGGCGTCCATCACGCAACTGGAAGCCATGGGCGCCGGTGGCCAGGCGTACGTGCTGGTCGATGGCGCAGGCTATGTGTACGGTGTGTACTTCATCGACCGCATGGAAACCACGCAGCGCTATCTGTTGGACGATGGCACACCAAGGCGGGTGGATTTTTCCGTCACGCTATATCGCTCGGACAACCTACCGGCCGACGAGCCGGTCAACACCACGGCGGTACGCTGATGGCGAACGACACGCGCTCGGGCATGGTGCGCCCGGTTTTCAAAGTGCTGGTGGGTGGCACCGATGTCACGCGACGTCTTGAATCGCATCTCACCAGCATGACGCTGGTGACGTGTCGGGAAGATCACGCCGACCAGCTCGAACTGGAATTCGAGGACACCGCAGGGCGTATTGCCATGCCACGTAAAGGCGTAAGCATTGAAGTCGCACTGGGGTTCGACACCGCTGGCACGTGCTTGCAGGGTTCCTATGTCGTCGATGAAGTGGAGCACCGCGGTGCGCCGGACACCATCACAGTGCGCGCGCGCAGCGCGCGCGTCTCCGGCCCGCTCGCCGTGCGCAAGGAACGCAGTTGGAGCGACACCACCGTGGGCCACCTCGTCAGTGTGATCGCGGGCGAGCATGGACTGACGCCCCGCGTGGCCGATGCGCTGGCCAGCCAGCCGATATCGCAACTCGATCAAACCGAAAGCGACATGGCGCTCTTGAAGCGCCTGGGCAAGCACTGGGATGCGGTCGCCACGGTCAAGCATGGTTGCCTTCTTTTTGTGCCGATTGGCGAAGCCAAGACGGTCAGCGGCACGGTGCTGCCCAATGTGACCTTGCAGCGTTCGAGCGGCGATCGCCATCACTTCCAGGAAATCGACCGGGGCGCTTATACCGGTGTACGGGCGCGCTGGTATGACATCA
Organism: Dyella sp.; assembly: GCF_035277725.1. GTDB lineage: Bacteria > Pseudomonadota > Gammaproteobacteria > Xanthomonadales > Rhodanobacteraceae > Dyella_B. The sequence continues at coordinate 64,789 of NZ_DATEJY010000124.1, forward strand.
ATGGTGCTCGCGGCCACTTGGCGCTTGCCGGCAAGAACGGACACGTGAAGATCCTGCGTGGCGATTACCCCACTGAAGCGGACGCCAAACGCGCCGCCGAAGCCGAACTGGCGCGGGTGAAACGTGGCGCGGCCACGTTCACACTGGATCTGGCTATCGGTCACCCGGACGTTTTCCCCGAGACGCCAGTCAAACTCATCGGATGGCCGGATGCAATCACCGCCTACGAGTGGATCGTAAGTAAGGCCACACACAAGCTCGCTGGGACTGGCGGCTATCTGACCTCTCTAGAACTGGAAAATAAAGCCGCAGCGAACGAACATGCCGCTATTGAAGATGGCGACAGTGGTGAAATGGATTAGCCCTTGGGTGCGAGAGCCATTACCAGCATCTTGTCAGGCGCATCCACCTATCCTTCTTGCGACGCTGCGACAATTTGACCTATTTACTCGGAACCAAGGCACTTTTTGCGCCGCAAGTTCTTGTGTAGGGTTGTCCCGCTGGCGACCCAGCTCATGGGTAGGAGCCAGCAAGACGGGGATCGCCTCGTGGGATAAATTGGAACGCTCGATGCGGCATCCCTGTACCTATGGACCTAGACACAGAGGATTTGTCTATGAACGCAAAGCGGATTGTGTTTGGTGCTTTGGTAGTAATCACTGCAGCGGCAATGACTGGTTGCGGCTGGAGCGTCAACGTCAAGAAGACCATGGGAAAACCGGTGGAAATTGATGCCGGCGTTAGTGGTCAATTCCCTGCAGCCATTAGGGCAATGACGATGCGTGGCGCCGCAGTAACTGCTGATACGCTTTACATCGACACCTCAGGAACAGACTTCGCCCTGAGCACATCGGGCAACGTTGCCATTACGCTGACGGATTCCAGCGGAAATGTAATTGCATCTTCAACCTTCCCCTGGATTAAGAGCGGTACTCGCCTCATATTCTCCGATCCAACCTCTGTCCAAAACTGGATCAACCAATATCCTTCGGCTGCCAATGCGTCGTCGCAGTTGGTTGTTGGAAGCACTCCAGTGGATGGTCAAGATCACGTGATATCGTCAGCTATTGTGTATCAGGGATCAACGCAAGCGTCTCAAGTTGCAACGGTCCCAGCTGAGTGTTACGGCAAATACAATAAAGTTATGCCCTGCGCTCAGTAGTTTCGTACTGTGGGCTGCGACAAAGCTTGCTCGCAGCCCACTCTCAACGGGGAATGCGTTCATGATTCGATGGCTGGCTGTTCTTCTCGCGGCCCTCATCGTATCCGCTTGCACAGTCAACCTTAGAAGCCCGAAGGTGGCGTTTTCGAAAGTCGAGAGGGCCGAACGCCATCACGAGGAGGTCTCGACGGCTCATAACACGTCCGTGTTCCGATGGCCTGGTTTTACGTTATCAGTAGCGGGCACGTACCTGCCTGGTCGAAGGATCAACTTACCGCCCAGTGATCCTGAATTCCTGTTCGAGCGGAGCGGAAATAGCAACTACAAGTTGAATATCGGTGCGAATAGCGAATGCCGAGCATCACCCGTGGCCACCCGGTTATTGTCAGTGGCTCTGGCCAAGCTATGGGACTACAGCGGGGGCTTTCCATCGAAGGGCCAAGTCGACGTACACATCATTGGCGACGACGTTCGTGTGGCCCGGTACAACGTGTCGTTACTCGCGGGTCGCAAATATCACTTGAAGTATTGGACCCCCTGTGTGAGTAACGATGCAGATGCGGCACTTTTCTTTGCCGCTACGATCGCGCTTCATGAATCTACACATGCATCGCTGGATATGGTTGACGGCGAGTCACGAGATGCATTTGAACGCGAGCGAATTGCAGTAGGTGCGGAGGCCTGTCTGTACTTAGCAGTTAGAAGCTTGGATGAATCATTCACGCAACAACACAAGGAACTTCTCAACCGCTTCAATGCGCTGCAGGAATCGCAGATCGGAACGACACACGTCGAGCTTCCGTCCCTTTGCAAGGCCTGGAAGTCCGCCATTAACTCGGCGAGAACAGGGTGACATGTACCTGTTTCTGAAAATCAGCGCATCTAATGACTGATCATGCGTCCGCTGGAGCGAGACTTCTTCCTAGGGGCCACCTCGAACGGGTGAGTTGCGGCCTACGTGTGCGGCGCGTGAAGATCGGTAAATCACGTTCCCATACGTCGAAAAACCCGCAAGCCCAGACTGCAAGCCCATTACGGCCTATACGTTCCCCCTGGTAAATTCGACTTATCCGGTAGGTGGTCTACCGGCTTTCAAAGAGGGAAAGTCCATGTCGCGCGGTCAAGGAATTCGCAAAGCATTACTCGCCGGCTGTGCTGCTTTCGGCTTGATGTCCACCGCTTTTGCGCAGACTTCAACGCCTACCACAGGCTTGGGCCAAGCCTGGCCGAATGCTGCGGACGTTAGCAGCAACGCTCACTGGCACGTCTACGTGTTTTATCTCAACGGCGTAAAATACGTGCAGGTTAACGACCTCAATGGCACGGTGCATGCCGCCGTTGGAACCGCTGGCGGCACGACGATTGTCCTTCCCGTCGGGGTGGACGCACAAAACGTGACAACGTCCGCGGCGTCAACGCCGTCATCATCCACGGTTACCGTTTATAGCGACAGCTCCACCACGGTAACGGCCACCCCACAAAACAATGGCACGACACTCTTTAGCGCGACGCCTGCAACGCAAGAGGTCTGCCAGGGTGGCTACAGCTGCGGCGGTGGGCGTGGCGGTTGAGTGCGGGCCATGAAGGGCTTGATCGGGGTGCGGCGATAATCTCAATGCACCCACAATCGAGCGGCACGTGACTGCTGCGCGTGACCAAGTACGGACATATGCGGCAGATCGTGCATCAACATCGTGATGACGAACGCGCCGTCCGCTTCCTTGACGTGCATGGTGCCGCTGTACAGGGCCACATGATCCTTCATACCCTCGACGCCCAGCCCCATCGCGCCAAGGAGCGAGGCAATGCTTGTGCGGCCGTTACCCGCCATGGGCGCCCTGAAAGTGAGCGGATCGCCACTTCCTGTAATACGCAGCATTACCCAGCGATGTCCGTTGACGCGCTGCCCGCCGCGTAGCACCAACCGGATCTGCTGACACCGACGCTTTGCGCTGATGCTGGTCACGCCTTCAACGGCGAGCCGATAGACGGACTGATGAACAGCGACAGCAAGCTGGGACAGACCGCGCCCTTGGATATCGCAGGTATAAACAACTCCCATTTCATCCAAGGCACGGCCGATCGTTTCCCGCAGCGCCGCAGGGAGACCGCGATCCCGCCAAGCACTTGGGTGCAGGTTTTCTGCCATCCGGTAAAGATGGTTCTGCGTCATGGCGGCTTGGCGCAAAAGCGTTTGCCGATCCGCGTCGGGCAGGAACATTTTCACGCGGTCCACGATGCGCCCTTGCACTACCGACATCGAGCCACCCACCACCTCAAGCGATTGCGACGTGCTGCGCAAGCGAAGGTCCGCCTGGTGCACACATTGCTGTGCCACGCGTAGTGTCTTGCTCACCGCCTCCCGCTCGCGCTCCGCCACGTGTAGTTGCGATGCGATTCGTGCCCCCATGATAAAGAGGCACGTCACAGCAAAGGCAAGGAATGCCTGCGCTTGAATGACGGCGACGTCAGGCACAGGCCGCGTAAGCACACACACGCATGCGACCGCAATCGGTCCACACGCCGCCACACCTCGCCACCCGTATTTGACGGCCAGCCAAGCGATGGGGAGAAAGAGGGACATCTCCAACATCGAATCGAGGGGCGCAGGGACATACGCGCTAATGATCGAGATGATGGCTAGCAACGGCAGCGCGATAAAAATCGCGTCCGAAGTAAGCGGCGATCTGATCGCATTCACCGCCGCGCGTTTCCATGAGGAACCGTTGTAACCAATTTTCAGCAACAAGGGCCACGTTGTGACGGTCAATATGGCCACATAGTTACCGACTAATAGTCCAGCGATCATCACGGGACTAATCTGATCCACCGTTCGTTGCGGCTCGGCTTCGAGATACAGGCCCACGTATGTCACACCGGTCCAAACAAGCGATACGGTCAACACGCACGTGAGAAGTACCTTCATATCGATGGTACGTGGTGCGGGAAAGAGGCCGAAGTAACGCCTGCTCAGCCAAACCAACGGCATCGCGGTCACAAGAGGGGGAAAGGACCATATGGCGATGGTCGCGTTGCCGAACTGATTGAGACACGGCAGCAAGGAATAAAGCAGCGGAACTGCCTCGCCCACTGCAAGCGCAAACCAATAACGGTAGGGAACAAGCAGAAGGCAGGCCAAGCGCAAGCCGGATGTCAGCGCCCAATGCCCATCAGAAAGGGGACGAACCGCCAGGTAGGCCAACGCGTACCCTACCGTCACAACCACCTGCATTAACCATGCGCGCCCACGTAACCGTACTCCCTTCTCCATGCTCCTTGCCCCTTACCGAGATGTGGTGCTGCTTATCGCTTCCCCGTTAGGCCAATCTGATGCGGCCTATGTCCATAATCTTTGAATGCGAAACGTGAAAAACTTGTGTAACGCCCCAAGCACAGGATGGCGTTGACGAAGGCCGACTAAAGCCAAGAGGCATTCCCGGAAAGCTTTGGCATGTAGCGTCCGGACTGCCCCGGTGGCCTTAATTGATAGCGACTATCCGTTGCGAACAGGGGTATTTTAAATCGGTCCAGCCATCCGTGAACAACGTCTCAGCCACGGCAGATGGCAAATGACCACGGCATACCGTAATTTTACACGGGCTGCAGGGAGGGAACACGGTTATGCCGGCTTCGTAGCCAATAGCTTCGCAATCCGCCGTGCTCTTCGCGGTCACTTACGCCCATGGAACAAGGAATGAGGTATGGCAAAGCAAGCATCAGGAACTAAAGTCGATCCGTTTAAAAAGTTTGGTTCTCACGCGGAAGACATGCGGATTGCGCTGAATCAGATTGATCCGTCCCTTGCCTATAAGGTTGGGAACATGCAGTGGTTGAACGAAATGAAAGAGGGAATCCGATACGGAAACGGGGAAACCATTTCACCTCTCACCGAAAAGATGTTCCTTGTGGCTGCCATGGCGGAACTGGTAACCACCACTGAACCATCCGCGCGTCTCGCCACAAACATGTCTGCCGCTCGCGACCCAAAGCCCGATGGCGAAACCGAGGCGCATCACATCGTGGCGTTCAAAGCCAAAGCTGCTCGCTTATCCCGGCTGATACTTTTTGGCTGGAAAATCGCTATCAACGATAGAGACAATGGCGTTCACCTTCCCGCGTTTAAGCGCTCGGTAGTCGCCTCGCTTCCCGACGCACGCAAGCATCGACCTATTCATACGTCGGTGTATCACATGGCAGTCTTCCAAAGACTTCAGGCCCAAGTAAAAACGAAGGGCCTAGACACCCAAGCCGGCCGCGAGGCACTACGCGTGATCAAGGAAAAGATTTTAAACGGCACTTTTCCGTATTTGCGGGAGCATCTGCGATGAGCGTTTGGGAAATCCGAAACTTCCTGATGAATACCGTGGCATGGGTTGGCCCCGCGCCGGAGACGGAATTCGTTCCCGATTTCGGCGTGTCGTTCTGGCAGCTCTTCGACACCAAAGCGCCAGGCCAACCGCTTGAATGGAGCGTGCGTCCAGAACTGGTGGCGTTTGCACCAGAGGGCCGTAAGAAACTTCCGCCACGCGCCGACGTTAGTCCCTTCACTGCGGCGGGCCTGGTGGTCAATGAAAAGGTCCGCACCTCGCTCGGTGAATTTCTCACCCAGTTCGGTCAACTTTTGGAAATCAATGTAGACGGCAAGACGGAGTACTACTACAACGTCACGAATGTCGTGCCCTGCATTGACGTCGAACGCTCTGAGATTTCCGCGGGCTTTGTAGACGTGCCCGTTTTTCAGGAACAACTCGTTCCTGTCGAGCCATCGATCTTCATCGAGCCGGTGATCCATGCTCGTATCTTCGTGAACGATGCTGCAAAGTCTATTCTGGAAGAGCGCATCGCCGCGAACAAAATCCGCGGCATGGACTTCAAGCAGTGGGGCAGCAGCAGCGATCAAAAGGTGGCGTAACGAGCACGCCACCATCGCGCGCTGTGGGCGCCTGGGAGCTAGGAAGTTACGATCGCCGGGTTCGCCATCCACTCCCTGTATTCCGGCACGGCCCGCTTGAACTGCTGCTCCAGCCAGACCATCTCATCCTGTGTGCGGTTGATTGCCCACCAATACACAAATTGCGAAAGACGCTCAGCCGCCGGGCTCTGAATGGGCTGGGCTTCTGCATGTTCTTGCTGGCGTGGCGCGTCCGACCGGACACCTAATCGCATGTCGCCAATTCCAAAAATCAACCAGTCCAGCGAAACACCCTTCTTCGCGGCAATATCGGCGCAAATCCCGTAGGGCGGGCTGTTGCGCTGACGCCAATTGCTCGGCGCGCTGACGGCTAAATTGAGTTCCGCAGCCAGCGCCGAGTCGTTCTTGGCCCCATACACTTGGCGCATGCGGTGAATGATGTCGTTGACATCCATGAGCGGTTCCCCGACACGAAATGTGAAATCCCCTGCCGCAATTACTTGCGCTTTCACATTTTGTGCAATATCGTTCGAATTGTGTAACCCATCGGCATCGTACCCCATCGCCATGAAGAACTCTCCTGGTTATCGCCCGCGGATTTATGCACCGCGCGGCACGGCAAATCGAAAACGCATTCCGATCGGCCTCAATCCTGAGCACTTGGCTCGGTGCAAAGCGCTGGACGCGGCCGAGAGCAAAACCGATGCAGCCTACGTGCTTGAGGTGTATCTCGAAGGCCAGGCCCATCGGCACCAACACAGGACCACCGCCGGTGGTCTTGAGGCTAGGTAAGCGTAGACGCGGTGTACGAGGACTAAACAGCGATGACACCTCCCCGCAACACAATGGCCTGCCCGCATTGCCAGTCGCGCATGCGCACGATCACCTCGCGGCAACTAAGTACCCTGGTGCGCGAGATCTATTTCGACTGCATGAATGTCGATTGCAGCCACCGCTGCGTGGCCCAACTCGGGATCGTTCGCACCCTGGTGCCGAGCCTGGTCCCGAACGCCGAGGTGTCGCTGCCTATCGTGGCTCGCCGCACCAATGACATCACCATGGCACCAACCACGCCACCGGCGATCGATAACGCCCCTGCTCCGCCGCCGTCCGGCACCGCAGGCTCCCATTACGCACCGATGGTGCTCAACTGACCGCAGGGGTTTCCATGTCGCTCTCCCACTCCCTTCCCCACGATCACACGCACGCCGCCATGCTGATCTACAGCGCCACGCGGTTCATCGTCACGCACCAGGCCGAGCACCTGGACAGCGAACAGCTCGTCAAGCGCTGCTGTGCGCATCTGATGGCCACCACGGGCATCACCGAGACCGCCGCGCAGCACTACGCCATGCACGCCCTGGCCGAACTGCAAGCCAAGCACGTTCCCGCCTATTTCGACATCAGTCACAGCACGTCCTACGTGATCCGCGTTGTCGATCCCTCCACCGGTCATGCCTACGCGCTGACAGCCAGCGACGTCCTACAGATCGCCAAGCAGCAGAGCGAAGGCGACCACGACACCCTACGCGTCACGCAGCAATGCGGACGGCGTGCTGGCTGATTTAGCCGCGCCCCTCTAACCCTTCCTTCTTTCCCCCAACACCGGCTGCGTGAGCAGCCGGCACGGACACGGCTTGCCTGATGAATTCACCTATGCGCACTCAGACGTTGACACGTCCCCTCCCAGGGAGGGATGCTTCGGCTGTCGCCGCAAAATCGGCGACCGGGTTTAGCAGCCCGATCAGCCAAAGGCGCGCAGGCGCCCATCCTCCGATGCGAGCGCTTTTTTTGCGCCTGCAGTCGGCGCACGCTTGCACGCAGCGCAGCTCACTTTATGGCGGGCGGCGCGGGGGAGCCCTCGGGCTCGCCGGTCCCCTTTGGCGCCGGTCTGCTAACCCCGCGTCGTCCGTCACCCTGTTTAGCAGCGGGGGGACGGGCTTAACCAGCCTTAGGAATCCCCCAATGCCTGCACCCTGCCGTGCCGCATGCGCTCGCCTGCGCCCGACGCTGACCATCGATCAGCGCATCGAAATCGTCTTCGCCGAACTGCACGCCGCCAATGGCGCATTGCGTGCGGCTACCGCCGGCCTCTCCGCTGCTCTACAGCAGGACTTGATCGATTCCGGCGACGTGTATGAACTGCTGCGCGTCATCCACCTGCGCTTGAAGCAAACCATTGCCGACGCAGAACAGGCGGCGCTCGAACAGGAGTGCCGCGCATGACGTCCACGAAGCCTTCCTGCCGCGGCTGCCAGTTCCACGCACTGCTTTCCTTACTCGGCGGCAAGCTGCATCTGTGCACGCTGCCACCGGATTGTTCCCCGATGAGCGCAACGCGCGAAGAAAACACTGACTGGCTCGCGTGCGACGAGCCGCTGTGCACCTACATGGGAACGAGCTGCCACGTGATGCGCCGGCCAGGCGCGCTCTGTGGCCCTCACGCCGCCATGTGGCGTTGTGCTGATACCGACACCGAGGGTAAAGCATGAGCGCGCCACGGTACGCGATGAGCACGGAACTGCTCGCCGATGTCACCCGCGAGCTGACTCACCAGTTCGGCTTCAAGGTCAAGAAGGATTACCTGCGCGGCGGCAAGTGCCCGGATTGCGGCAAGCCGGAGTTGTACGCCAACGCCAGCGCACCGTGGGTGGTTCGCTGCGGCCGTCTGAAAAACTGCGGCTTTGAGGCATCGGTGAAAGACCTCTATCCCGATCTTTTCGAGGATTGGTCCGAGCGCTACAAGAAAACCGACGACAAGCCGCACGCCGCCGCGGACGCGTACCTGAAAAATTCGCGCGGCTTCAACTTGACCCGCGTACAGGGCGCCTACACGCAGGAATGGTTCAAGGACCTCGACTCCGGAGCGACCTCGGCCACGGTGCGCTTTGCTCTGCCAGGCGGCGGCTACTGGGAACGCCTGATCGATCGCGCTCACCGCTTCGGCAAGATGAAAGCGCGCTTTGCGCCGGGCAAGAGCTACGCGGGCGAGGTGTGGATACCACCCACCGTCACCGGCGAGAAGTTGGCAATCCTCGACAAAGTCTGGATCGTGGAAGGTATCTTCGATGCAGTGGCCCTGGGTCATCACGGCATCGACGCGGTGTCGGCGATGAGCTGCAACAACTACCCGGACACGTTCCTGGCGAGACTGCGTGCCCAGCGCGGCAATTCCTTGCCTACGCTGGTGTGGGCGTTGGACGGTGACGCCGCCGGCCGCGACTACACGCAGCGGTGGGTCAAACGCGCACGCAAGGACGGCTGGAAGTGTGAGGCCGCGACGATTCCGCAGACGGGTAAGAGCAAGCAGGACTGGAACGACCTGCACCTGGCGGACAAGCTCATGCCCAACGACATCGACGAATACCTGTATCAGGGTTCGTTGCTGATCGCGCGCAACCATGCTGACAAGGCGCGGCTGATCTATAGCCGTACCGGTATGGCGACGTTCTTCTACGACTTCAGCGATCGCCTGTACTGGTTTGACCTGGACATCCGGGCGCTGGACAAGGCGATGCAGCAGCTCGAGGAAAAAGACCCGGATCAAGACGAGCAGGAACGCCGCGACCAGGCGCTGGTGGAAGCCTGCGAAAACGTGGAGATCGCCAACTGTAACCCGCAGCCGCTGTACTTCCAGGCCAACACCGTCACCGACGAGTCCTGGTACTACTACCGCGTCACCTTCCCGCATGGCGGCGGTGCGGTGAAGAACACCTTCGCCGGCAGCAGCTTGGCCAGCGCAAGCGAGTTTAAGAAGCGGCTCTTGAGCATTGCGCCAGGTGCGGTGTTCACCGGTACCAGCCAGCAGCTCGACCGCATCATCCAGCGGCAGCTGTTCAACATCAAAACGGTCGAGACCATCGACTTCATCGGCTACAGCAAAGAGCATGGCGTGTACGTCATGGGCGATATCGCCATCAAGGATGGCGTGATACACACGCTCAACGACGAGGACTACTTCGAGCTAGGCAAGCTCAATCTGAAAACCTTGAGCCAGTCGCCGCAGCTCACGCTCAACCGCGACCGGCGCGAGTACCGTGCGGAGTGGCTCGACCTGGTGTGGCAATGCTTTGGCGCCAAGGGCCTGGTCGCGCTGGCGTTCTGGTTTGGCAGCCTGTTTGCCGAGCAGATCCGCCAGGTGCAAAAGAGCTACCCCTTCCTGGAGCTGGTCGGCGAAGCCGGCGCCGGCAAGTCCACCCTGATCGAGTTCATGTGGAAGCTGTGCGGGCGACGCGACTACGAAGGTTTCGACCCCTCGAAGTCCACCGCTGCCGCCCGTGCGCGCAACTTCGCGCAGGTGTCGAACCTGCCGGTGGTGCTGATCGAAAGCGACCGTGACGACGACGCCAAGAAGCGCTTCGACTGGGACGAACTCAAGACCGCCTACAACGGCCGCAGCGTGCGTGCCACGGGCGTCAAGAACTCCGGCAACGAAACGCGCGAGCCGCCGTTTCGCGCCACGGTGGTGATTTCGCAGAACGCCAAGGTAGAGGCCAGCGAAGCGATCATGCAGCGCATCTGCCACATTTCCGTGGATCGCTCGGCGCACACGGCGCAGACGCGCGCGGCGGCGCTCAAGCTGGAGCAGACGCCGGTGGATGCGGTGAGCCACTTCCTGCTGCTGGCCACGCGTGCGGAAGCCAAGGTGATGGAAACAATCCTGGCCAACGCACCAAAGCACGAGCACACGCTGCTGGATCATCCGGAAATCAAAACCACGCGTATCGCCAAGAACCACGGCCAGCTGCTCGCGGTATTCGATGCGCTGTCGCATGTCGTCACGCTGAGTGACGCGCAAAAAGAAGCGGTGCGCAGCGAAGTGACCGCCATGGCCATCGAGCGACAGGCATCCATCAGCAGCGATCACAAGGTGGTGCAGATTTTTTGGGAGCGGTTCGACTACCTCGATACCTGGAACGCAGCAGCAGCCTCGCTCAATCACAGCCGCAACCCGCGCGAGATCGCGGTCAACCTCAACCACTTCGAACAGATCGCCGCACACCACCGGCTCGAAGTACCGTCATTGTCTGATCTCAAGAAGCACCTGCGCAGCTCGCGCTCACGCAAATTCGTGGACATGAAGGCCGTCAACAGCGCCATCTGGCTTCACGACAACACCGACGAATCCCGTGGACGCACGGTTAAGTGCTGGGTCTTCCAGCGTGGGCCAAACGAACAGCCGACTGCATCGGCAAAAAACTAATAAGCAAAACAGGGAGAACAAAGCCTTATGAACAAGAACCACCATATCGTTGATGCGGAGCTACTGCGCACGCTTTCGGGCAAACGCACCGAAGCTGCGGTGCGCAGGTGGGCGCGTCGGCAAGGCATTGCTATCAAAGATGGCGCCAATGGTCCGTGGACGACGATTCAAGCCGTAAATGCTTCTCTAGGAATTGACGTCGCAAAAAACGATGTAGCGTACAGCCTGGATATCCTATGACTCGCGGCAGGAAGCGTAAGTACGACGCCACCGTCCCACAACATATAGACCAGACGAAGATTCCCAACGGAATCTATTGGCATCGTCAACGTCATTTTTGGTACACGATTTACGCCGACGGTAAGTCGCGGAGCAAGAAAATTGCCGACAAGACGGCACGTCTCTCTGACTTATTCCGTATTGCTGATGAGCTATCGGGATTGGACGAGCAAATGCTCGATTACATGCTCGACCAATTTGAACAGTCCGACAAGTTCAAAAGCTTGAAGAAAGCAACGCAGGACGATTACCAATATTGTCGGCGAGTTCTTCAAAACTTCGAGACAAAGCTGGGTGTTCCTTTTGCAAAGCTCAATCGCAAGCGCATCCACCGGCCCATCGTGCAGAAGCTTATCGATGAGCTAGCAAAGGGCGAACGTGCACGAGATGGCAGTTATCCTAAACCAACACCTGCGAAGGCAAATCACGTTCTGCGCTACCTGTCCCGCGCATTCGAGTGGGGCATCAATCGCGGTTATAGCGAAGAAAATCCAGCATCAGGTGTTGAAGCAGCCGTTGAGCGAGCCGACCCGCGCATGCCAGAGCTCATTACTATGCGCGCAGTCATCGCGCTTTGGCGCCGTCGCGGAAGCTTTCCGAGTCGACGCAAAGGATCGCTGTCGCCTTACCTGTGGGCTGTCGCAGAAATTGCTTATCGTTGCCGTATGCGCAACGTCGAAGTACGCAAGCTTTCAGATGCTGATGCGCTGCCTGAAGGTGTATACGTCGATCGCGTTAAAGGCAGCCGTGACAACGTCACACGTTGGATTCCTGCCTTACGGGAAGCATGGGACTTTCTTGTACAAAGACGAAATGCAATATGGGCAAAACGGCGCCGGCCGGTACCTCTTCGCGCAGAAGATCGACCGTTGATCGTCGCTGAAGACGGCGCACGCGTGTCGAAAGAAGCGCTTAAAAGTGCATGGGCACGCGGCATCGAAATCGCGATGGAAGCCAAACTCATCACTGATGCTGAACGCTTCGGCCTTCATGGACTGAAGCACCGAGGGATCACCGACACAGCAGGCACACCTGACAAGAAGCAACAGGCAAGTGGCCACATAGAACGACGCATGGTCCATCGCTACGACCACGAAGTGCCGCTCGTCGAGCCCGCTGGAGAAGGGGCTGATATCGACTAATTTTATACGCGTTTTTATACACGCCCAAATAAAAAGGGCCTGCGGAGTTCGCAAGCCCTTGATATATCTGGCGCCCGAAGTTGGACTCGAACCAACGACCCCCTGATTAACAGTCAAGTGCTCTAACCGGCTGAGCTATTCGGGCGGGGAGCTGCGTAGTTTGGGGAAGTGGCCTGCGACTGTCAAGACGGCGGGGCACATTCCTCAACGTATTCAGCCGGTAAGCACGCGGTAACAAGGGACGTAGGCGCTGCCGCCGGGGAGTTTCATGCGGTGTTGCTGGACGAAGGCCTGCAGCAGGCGGTCCAGGGCGCGCATGATTTCCGGTTCGCCGTCGATCTCGAAGGGGCCGTGCTTTTCGATGGCGCGGACGCCTTCGTCCTTTACGTTACCGGCGACGATGCCGGAGAAAGCACGGCGCAGGTCGGCGGCAAGTTCGTGGCGCGGGCGGTTGCGGTGGATGGCAAGCGCACGCATGGCTGTGTGCGTGGGGACGAAGGGTTGCTGGAACGCGACCGGAATGCTCAGTGACCAGTTGAAGAAGAACGCATCCTTGTTGTCCAGGCGGTGGTTGCGCACTTTGTCGACGCCACGCACGACGGCGTGCGACACGGCGATCGGGTCGTCGACGATGATCTTGTAGTGCTGCGCCACATCGTCGCCCAGCGCCAGGCGCAGGAAGGTGTCGATCTGTTCGAAGTAGGCGGCCGATTGCTTGGGGCCGGTGAAGATCAGCGGGAACGGGATGCCGGCGTTGTCCGGATGCAGCAGGATGCCGAGCAGGTAGAGGATTTCTTCCGCCGTGCCGACGCCGCCGGGGAACACGATGATGGCGTGCCCCATGCGCACGAATGCTTCGAGGCGCTTTTCGATATCCGGCATGATCACCAGCTGGTTCACGATCGGATTGGGCGATTCGGCGGCGATGATGCCGGGTTCGGTCACGCCGATGTAGCGGTTCTTGCGGCGGCGCTGTTTGGCGTGCGCGATGGTGGCGCCTTTCATCGGGCCCTTCATGGCGCCGGGGCCGCAACCGGTGCAGATGTCCATGTCGCGCAGGCCGAGCTGATAGCCGACGGACTTGGTGTATTCGTATTCGTCGCGCGAGATGGAATGGCCACCCCAGCACACCGCAAGGTTGGGATCGATCTGCGGTTTCAGGATACGCGCGTTGCGCAGTATTTCGAACACAGCGTGGGTGATGCCGACGGTGTCGTCGAGATCGAAGGTGCCCTGCTCCAATTGCGTGGATACGTAGACGATGTCGCGCACGACCGCGACGAGCAGTTCATTGATACCGCGAATGATGTGGCCATCGACGAATGCCTTGGCCGGCGCGTGGGAGAGTTCGATCTTGATGCCGCGATCCTGCTGCAGCACCTGGATGTCGAAGTTCGGGTATTGCTCGAACATGCCGCGCGGATCGTCGCCCACTTCGCCGGAGGTGAGCACCGCGAGTGCGCAGCGGCGCAGCAGGCCATGCAGACCGGAACCACTGGCGTCACGCAGGCGTATCACCTCATTGCGGGAAAGGATATCCAGGCCACCGGCGGGTGATATGCGCGCACTGACGGTGGCGGGCATGCCGGTTTTGTCGAGCTGGGTGTCATTCATGGGTCGATCGTCTCCTGGAGTTGCTTTCCGCCGCGCATGGCTGTGAGTCGTGTGGGCGGCCGCCTAGCATCTCGCCTTCCATGCAGCGGGGTCAATGCATGCATGAAAACGCCCCGCAGCGAACTGCGGGGCGCCTTGGCTTGCATGATCGCCGCGGCCGTACAGCCGCGGCGGGTGCTCGACGCTTAGTGGAACGAGGCGCCGAACGTCACCATGAAGGTGCGCTCTTCCAGCACCGAGTAGTACGGCGCGGAGGCGAACAGCGTCACGCCGTTGGGGTCCTTCAGATTCGTCGGGTTGGACGCCAGGAACGCGCCGACGTTGCTCGCGTAGGTGAGCGCCTTGCGGTCGCCCAGGTTGTAGACGTTGACCTTGATGTACGGCTTGTGCACGAAGCTGCCAAAGTCCGGGAAGTTCCAGCCGGCGTTGAAATCGAACGTGGTGTAGCCGCCCACCTTCTCCGTGTTGGACCAGTCGCCCCACTGGCTGCCCGTGTACTTGCTATTCAACTGCGCCCAGAACGGACCGTTGTTGTAGTTCAAGGACACGTATGCCACGTTCTTCGGCGTGGAGATCATGGTTTTGCCGCGGGTGTAGTAAATACCGTCACCCAGGGTGTTCATGTTGTCCTGCAGGCGAGCCTGCGTGTAGGTGTACGAACCGTACACCGTGAACTCGTCGGTGATCTTGTAGCTGGCTTCGGAATACATGCCGCGCACATGCACGCGGCTGAGCGGCACATAGACCGTCAGGCCGGTGTTCTGGTCGTAGCCGGACACCTGCTTGTTGTGGAAGTTGGACGCGAAGGCATCGACGTTCGCCGAGATCTTGTCGCCATAGAAGCGCCAGCCGAGATCCGCCGTATCGGCCGTTTCCGGCTTCACCGCCACCGGATTCTTGCCGTAATTGGCGAAGGCGTTGGACAGCACCGCACCGTTGATCGGCGCACGGAAGGTGTGACCGTAGCCGAAATAGAACTGGTTCTGGTCGTTCAACTGATATTTGGCACCGAAGGTCGGCGTGAAATCGTGGAAGGTCTGGCTGGTGTTGCCGCCGAACGCCGCATTCTTGGTGCTGACCGCCAGCTTGCTGGTAAGCGAGCCGGTAGAGCCGGGATACTCATACATGAAGCCATCACGCTTGGACCACACGTACGCGACGCTGCCGGTCAGCGTGATCTGATCGCTGGGTGTCCACGTATCGGTGATGAACGCCTTGGCATTGGTGGTGGTGGTGTACTGATCGTAGGTTTTCTGCACGACGCCGTTGGAGTAGCGGATCAGGCTCGCGTTGTTTGCCCACACGTCGACCGGAATGCCCGTGGTGTAATCGATCGGAACAAACACCTGCCCCTGCGACTGGCGCGGACGCTCGAACCACACGCCGTATTCCAGGCTGTTGTCCAGGCCGAAATCCTGGTTCAACTTGGCGATGACGCCAGGACGGAACGTGTAGGAGTAGCTGTACGAATTGACCAGCACGTTGGAATACTTGTTGTCGATCTTGCCATTGCCGTTGAGGTCGTCATTGACGACCTTGAACAGCGGGTTGTTGGAACCCTTGCCGTTGTATTCGCTGAACGTGGCGCCCGAACCGCCACCACCTTCACCCCACTGGAAGTACGGCACCACTGACAGGTGCAGGTTATCGGAGAGCTTGAATTCGCCGTCGAGGCTGGCGAGGTAGTTGACGAACGGGTTCTGGTGCAACTGATAGTAGTTGCTGCTGGTCTGGCCCGGCACATAGGTACCCAGATAGCTCTGCTTGTAATCGGCTTGCGCCTGCGCCTTGGTCAGCGACTCGTAGTTGGTCTTGATTTCGCGGTTGTACTGCACCGAGGCGGAAATGCTGTTGTCGGCGTCGATGGTCCACACCGACTTGCCATCGACCTTGGTCACGTTCGAATGACCAGGACCGCGCCAGAGGTCCACCGAGTTGTCTGAATACGAAACCCAGGAGCGCACCGGGCCCAGATCGCCGGTGTTCAAGCGGAAGAAGGTGCGACGGTAGTTGTGCGTGCCGAACGACTGGCTGAAATCAACGCCACCCTGGTGCGACGGATCAAGCGTGACCCACGCGATCGAACCGCCGGCCGCGCCGGGAATCGGCATGTTGTTGTCCGGATAGCCCTGCTGCACGGTGATGTCACCCATGTTCTCGGTGTCGCCGTATTCGGTCGGGTAGATCTTGTAGTTGCCGCTATCGTTGATCGGCGCGCCGTTTACGGTGACGCCGATTTCATCCAGCGTGTAGCCGCGGATGCTGGCGGTACCGTCGTTGAGGCCGGTGAAGTCATCGGTCGCGGTCACCGCGCCAGGAATGCTGGCGATAGCCTGCACGAAGGTGGCGCCGGGCGCCGACTTGACGATCGCATCGCGCGAAATGGTGGACACCGCCTTGGGCGCTTCCTGCACTGACATCAGGCCGCCCCCGAGCGCCAGCGATTGGGCTTTCACCTCAACCGTGCTCAACTGCTGCACGGTGCGCTTGGTGGCCGTGGCATTGGTGGTGTTCGACGTCGTCGACACTGACGCGCGTTGCTGGGTATTGGCCGCCGACTGGTCTTGATCGTTGGCAGTCTGAGCCATCGCCACGCCCGCCGCGAGGTAGAAAGCCATCGCAATCGCTGCAGAAAGATGCGTACGTTTCATGTAGAGCCCCGTAGTCCGGTTATTGATTTGATATGTCTGGCACCGCTTGATGACCGCTCGAACATCTCTTGCCCACACGTTCAACCCGCATAGCGGGTTTTTGCCGCACACAAAAAAGGCTCAGGCTCATTTCGCGATATGAGCCGGGTGGCCTCTTTGGGAACCGTAGATTTTTGGTTTTTCAGCCGACGAAGCGAAGAACCTCGACCCTGTGACTTAACCCTGGGCGACACACGTGTAAGCTAATTCGTACTTCCGCCATGCCATTTGCTGTCTTAGAGGCAAGGCGAAAACGGTCACGTATCCTTAGCGATACCTTAGCACAATCCCATATTTCCTTTACATGATCTTTACAGTTACATCTCAACTGTGAAGAGCCATGCGGCAGGTAGGTTGGGGTGCGAACCCCAACATCGGGATGCCGGGCGATCCGACATGTTGGGGTTCGCACCCCAACCTACAGCGCCCCGGATGGGGCCGCGAAACTCAGGCGCCTTTACCCAGGTAACGGGCGCGTTTGGCGGGCTTGAGGCGGGAGAGGTCGAGCATGACCAGGCCGTCGACGCAGCCGGAGAAGCCGGGGTCTTCGCCGAAGTCGAGGAACTGCACGCCATCGGGCTCCATCAGGTCCACATACTGGCGGTACAGCACGGGCAGGCTGACGCCGAGCGCATCCAGGTGATGGCGCAGCTTGCCTAATCCGCTGACGGAATCCAAACCTTCCAGCTCGCGGCGGACGCCTTCGAGCACGTCAGGAGAGACCTTGAACGGCTGACGCGCGGAAGCCAGGCCCGGCGCACCGAAGTAGTGCTGGTGTGCAGCGGCGATCCACTCGCGCGCCTGGCGCGGCAGGCTCACCGACATGCTTACCGGGCCGAACAGGTAGCGCAAATCCGGATGACGCTGCAGGTACAGGCCGATGCCCTGCCAGAGCTGGTCCAGCGCGCGGGAGCGCCAGTACGCAGGCGCAACAAAGCTGCGCCCCAGTTCCATCCCTTGCGCCAATCGTGATTCCAGCGCTGGCGAATAATTGAACAGGCTGGCGGTATACAGGCCGCTCATGCCGCGCTCGGCGATCAGGCGGGCGCCATGACCAAGACGGTAGGAGCCGACAATGCGCAGCGCTTGCGGATCCCACAGCACGAGGTGTTCGTAGTGTGCGTCGTAGGCGTCCAGATCACGCCGGGTGTTGGTGCCCTCGCCCACTTTGCGGAAGGTGAGTTCGCGCAGGCGGCCGATTTCGCGCAGGGCGGCACCGTCGGTCTGTCCACGCAACACGATCAGCTGCTTGCCGTCGGGAAGATCGGCAAGCTTTTCGCTTTGCGCCAACTCCTGTGCCACGCGATCGACCGACTCGGGATGCGCCAGCGGCACCTGTCCGCCGAAGATCAAACCGCGGCGGCGACCGATGCGGTACACGTGCCGGCGCATCAAATCCGCCGCACGCTGTGCATTGTCGTCGCTGCGCTTGGTCAATTCTTCGGCACTGATCAACGCACCCACGCTGAAACCGATGCGACTGACGTGCGTAGCCACCGCCTCGCGCGGCAGCATCGCCGTGCTGAGTGGCTTGGCCAGCATGGAAAGCCCGTAGAAGATGGCCGAATTGCGTGCCGCCACGTGGATCGGCAGCACCGGTGTCTTGGTGCGCATGGCGATGCGCGCGAAACCATCGGACCAGCGCGCATCACGCACACCAGCCGGCCCCATGCGGGACACTTCGCCGGCCGGAAAAACAATGAGTGCCTCGCCACGTTCCAGCGCGCGATAGATATTGCGCATGCGCGACGCCGCGCCACCACCGAACACGTCAACCGGCAACAGCAGAGAACCCAATTGCGGCACGGCGGCCAGCCAATCGTTGCCGAGAATGCGTACGTCCTTGCGCACCGAGCCGACCAGGTCCAGCAACGCCATGGCATCGAGCATGCCAAGCGGATGGTTGGCGACGATCATCACGCCGCCTTCGACGGGAATGTGTTCCCGCTCGCGCTGGACGACGTGATAGTTGCAGCCCAGCAGGTCCAGGACCTGTTCGGCGAAATCCAACCCCTTGGTGTCGGCAAGCCGGTCGAGTACCCGATTGAACCCTGCCTCGTCAGCCAACCGCCCAAGCATGCCGGCAACGGGTTTGCGGATCATCGGGTGCTGCGCTAGCCATGGCAGACGTTCGGTAAGGGTCTGTTCTACATGAAGCATGACCGCCTCCCTTGGTATAGAGCCTGTCTATGATCTGTACATGGCCCGCGTTGCGTCCGAGCGGTCGCCAGGTGGCAGCGCGCGGCGCAGCGTCAGACTGGCTGTCTGATCAAGGCGCGCGCTGTCGCATGGCGACCGCTCAAACGCAACCCGAAGGGCCGGGTCTGTTTGCCCGCATGCCTGCGTCATCACTCGGTTGTGTATCGACATACACGCCCTCGTTCTTCCTTGCCCTGCGGGCAACCAGCTCCCGGCACGGGCCATGTACAGATCATAGACAGGCTCTTCAATCCATGTTGCCGATCAAGTGTGACAACTGCGAGAAATCACGGGGTCAAACTGTTGCTGGGCGCAAGAATACACGAGGGGGTGCGGGGCAATGCTTAAGAGCTTGTTCAATGCTGGGCATGACCTTTTTCTTTAGAACGCACATAGCCATGTCTTAGCAGGAGCCCCTTCAGTTTCTCTCGTCATTCCGGCGAAGGCCGGAATCCAGTTCAAATACGTTGTGCGAAGCACTCAAAACAAACTTTTGTGTCCTTCGGACGCATATCTAATCTGGATTCCGGCCTTCGCCCACTGCTGTCCGGGAAAAAACGAAGTGACAGGGAAAATTTTCTCGGCCATCACCTGATGCTTGAATTTTTCGTTGAAATTCAACGCTACCGATTCGTCGCCCCGGCGGAGGCCGGGGCCCAGTGACTTTGACGATTTATAAGTCGCTGGATCCCGGCCTTCGCCGGGACGACGAATATTTAGGCATTTAGGCAAGCCGGGAAAATTTTTTCCGAACAGCAGTGGGCCTTCGCCGGAATGACGGAGAGGGAGGAAACCCTTTTCGGCAAACGTTAGTCACCCTAATTCAAACGGTCAGGTGCAAATAGGCGGCGATACCGCCCAGGAACATCTGCACCGACAACGCGATCAGCAGCATGCCCATCACCCGCTCCAACGCCGTAAGCACGCTCTCGCCCAGCCAGCGGAACAGATAGGTGGAACTCAACAGAATCACCGCCGTCGCCAGCCATGCGCACAACAAGGCAATCGCCCAATCCGCAGTGCGGCCCGGTTGCGTGTTGGTGAGCAACAGCAACGCTGCCATCGCGGAGGGACCGGCCACGCCAGGAATCGCCATCGGCACGATAAAAGGTTCGCCCTCGCCGGCTTGACCGAAGATGCCGCCTTCGGCTGGCGGAAACACCATGCGGATGCCAATGAGGAACAGCACGATGCCGCCGGCGATGCTGATCGACTCTTCGCGCAGCTGCAGCAGCTTGAGAATCAGCTGGCCGCCCATCAGGAATACCAGCAGCACTGCCAGCGCGATCAGCAACTCGCGCACCATCACCGCCCGGCGACGCTTGGGCGGCACGTCTTTCAGCAGACTGAGGAAGATCGGAATGTTGCCGAGCGGATCCATGATGAGGAACAGCAGGATCGCCGCCGACAAGGTGGTCATCTGCGTTTGCATGCGTTCCCCTTTTTATTTATTGAATGCGCAGCACGCTGCTGCGATCAGGCCACGCGCAGATCGAGCACGCCGCCGCGTGCTGCGGCAGCCTTGTCGCTCAGCAGATATACCACGGCATCCGCGGTGGCATCGGGCAGCGGATGCTGCAAGGTGTCTTCGCCGAAGTAGGCCGCACGGCGCAAGGTGGTGCGCATCGGTGCAGGCAACAGCGCATGCACGCGGAAGCTGCCTTCGTCGTGTTCTTCATGCAGGATCGCGACGAAACGCTCCAACGCAGCCTTTGATACACCGTAGGCACCCCAGTGCGCGCGGCGTACAAGATCTGGGTTGTCCAGCACGAACACGGCCGCGCTATCAGGCGCAGCGGTGAGCAGTGGCAAGCAGGCCTGCGTGAGCGCAAACGGTGCCGAGACATTGACGTGCATGCTGCGCAACCAGGCATCCGGCTTGTGCATGGATACCGGCGTCAAACCAGCAAAACTCGCCGCGGTGTGCACGATGCCATCGAGCCGGCCGAGATCGCGTTGCAAGCCTTCGGCCAATGCGTCGTAATCGCGCGGCGTGGCGGTTTCCATATCGAGCGGATGGATGACGGGTTCGGGCAAACCCTCGCGCATCATCGCGTCGTAAAGCTGTTCGAGTTGCCGCTTGCGCTTGCCGGTGATCACGACGGTCGCGCCTGCACGGGCCGCAGCGCGTGCTACCGCGCTGCCCAAGCCACCATAGGCACCGGTGACCACGATCACGCGACCATCCAGCTCATTGGAGGCAGGCGCCCAGGCTGCGGGCAAACGATGCTGCGGCAAGCTCAAGCTCATGCGTGACTTTCTCCGGCCACGTCGCCGGCCATGCGTGTCAGCTCGCCGGAGGCTTTCAGATCCTCGACGATATCGCAGCCACCGATCAGTTCGCCTTGGATGAAAAGCTGCGGGAAGGTCGGCCAGTTGGCGTAGTGCGGCAGCGCCGCGCGGATTTCCGGATCGGCCAGCACATTCACCGCATGGAACGTCGCGCCCGCTTCGGTGAGCGCCTGCGCGGCGCGGGCCGAGAAGCCGCACATGGGAAACTCCGGCGTGCCTTTCATGAAAAGCACGATGGGGTGCTCAGCCAAGACCGCCTTGATTCGCTCGTTGACGTCCATAATTCGGGTTTCATCACTACAATGCAGCCAGCTTAGTAGTGTACCAGCCGTCCCGGCGCCCAGCCGGCCAGGCGGAACCCTCTTCCTCAGCCAACGCCCAGGAGTTACCCATGGCGATCGAACTTCCCCCGTTGCCCTATGAAAAGAATGCGCTGGAGCCGAATGTCTCGGCCGAGACGCTGGAGTTTCACTACGGCAAGCATCACCAGGCCTATGTAACCAACCTCAACAACCTGATCAAGGGCACCGAGTTCGAGAACGCCTCGCTGGAAGACATCGTCAAGAAGTCCTCCGGTGGCGTGTTCAACAACGCAGCACAGACCTGGAACCACACTTTCTACTGGAACTCGATGCGCTCGCCCAAGAGCGACAACAAGCCCGCCGGCAAGTTGTCCGATGCGATCGACAAGGCGTTCGGTTCGTTCGACAAGTTCAAGGAAGAATTCAAGAAGTCCGCAGTCGGCAACTTCGGTTCGGGCTGGACCTGGCTGGTGCAGCGTCCGGATGGTTCGCTGGGCATCGTCAATACGTCCAACGCCGCCACGCCGATCACCGGCAGCGACAAGCCGCTGTTCACCATCGACGTGTGGGAGCATGCCTACTACATCGATTACCGCAATGCGCGCCCGAACTATGTGGACAAGTTCTGGGACCTGGTGAACTGGGATTTTGCGGCGAAGAATCTCGGCTGATTTTTTTTGCTTGATTGCCCTCTCCCTACGCGGGAGAGGGTCGACCGTATAGGTTGGGTTAGTGTGTAGGCTGGGATGACAATCCCAGCTCAGCTGTCCGATAAGTTCCTGATGCTGGGATTGCATCCCAACCTACGAATGTCAAAGCACGTGCAATGCGGGCGCCGCCTGCTCTTCCCGCTGCAGCGCACGCGCAATCTCACTCACGCGCTCAGCCAAAGATTTCGGATCCTGCGCACACACCGTGGCATGTCCCACCTTGCGTCCTGGACGCGATTGCTTGCCGTAATCGTGCCAATGGCCATCGATGGCGCGGAGCACCGGCGTGGCATCCGGTAGCTCACCAATCCAATTGAACATGGCGGAGAAACCACTTGCCGACGTATCGCCTAGCGGCAAACCAAGTACCGCACGCACGTGGTTTTCAAACTGACTGGTGATGGCGCCTTCGATGGTCCAGTGACCGGAGTTGTGCACGCGCGGCGCCATTTCGTTGCCAAGCAATTCGCCATCCTTGACGAACAGCTCCAGCGCAAACACGCCGACATAATCCAGACGTTCGGCCAGCGTGCGCGCCAAGGCTTCGGCACGCGATTGCAGCGCACCCACTTCCGGCGCCGGTGCAAGGCTCATGCTCAGCACGCCATCGGTATGCCAGTTCTGCGTGAGCGGCCACACACGGAAATCGCCATCGCGCGTGCGCACGGCCAGCACGGAAAGCTCGCGCTCGAACGGCACGAAGGCTTCGAGAATCAAGCCATGTGCGTTGGCGCCGAGCGCTTCCCATGCGGCATCGGCGTCGGCGAATTGCTTGATGCGGAACTGCCCCTTGCCGTCGTAACCGAGCCGGCGTGTCTTGAGAATGGATGGCGCGCCGATCTTGGCCAAGGCGCGATCCAGACCTTCACGCGTATCGACGGCTTCGAACGCAGGCGTCTGCAAGCCACATTCGCGGAACAACGTTTTTTCGGCGAGGCGATCTTGCGCAACCGCCAGCGCGCGCGGATTCGGAAACACCGCCACGCGCTCGGCCAGCCATTGCGCGGTGTCGGCCGGCACGTTTTCGAAATCGAACGTCACCACGTCCACTTCGGCCGCGAATTTTTCCAGCGCGGCGAAATCGGTCCAGTCGGCAACGCGCAACGGCGCCACTTGTCCGGCGCAGGCATCGGCGGCGCTATCCACTACCAGGGTGTTGACGCCCAGCGGTGCGGCGGCGATGGCCAGCATGCGGGCCAGCTGGCCGCCACCCAGAATGCCCAGCACCGATTGCTTCTGACGGATGCTCACGAACGCGGGTCCGGGTTATCCAAAACGCTCTGGGTCTGGCGTGCGCGATAGGCCTCCAGCGCCTTGGCAATGGCCGGATCGTGCAGGGCCAGCACCGAGGCGGCGAGCAGCGCGGCATTGCACGCACCAGCACGGCCGATCGCCAGCGTACCCACCGGAATGCCGGCCGGCATCTGCGCGATGGAAAGCAGGGAATCCATGCCGTTCAGCGCTTTGGATTGCACCGGCACGCCGAACACGGGAAGACGGGTCTTGGCCGCCAGCATGCCCGGCAGATGGGCGGCGCCACCGGCGCCGGCGATGATTACCTGGATGCCGCGCGACACAGCCTGCTCGGCGTACTGGAACAGGAGATCCGGCGTGCGATGCGCGGAGACCACCTGCACCTCATGCGGCACGCCCAGCGCCTCAAGCATCTCGGCCGCGTGCGTCATGGTTTCCCAATCCGAACGCGATCCCATCACCACACCAACCCGCGGTGCTGAAGCTGTTTCCGTCATGGTCCGGTCGTCCAAAAGGGGCTATTGTACGGACTTCGCCGCATTGCAACGATACCTGCCGCTCTTATGGACAAACGCCTGCTCGATATCCTTTGTTGCCCAGTAAGCAAGACTCCGGTGCGCCCCTTGAGTGCCAACGAGCTCACCGCCCTGAACCGGGCCATCGAGGGCGGCCAAGTGCTCAACGTGGCCGGGGGGACTGTCCAGAACCGGGTCGGCGAAGGGCTGATCACGGTCGACCGCAAGGTGATCTACCGGGTCGAGGACGGCATCCCGGTCATGCTGCCCGAGGAAGGTATCGGCACCACCCAGTTCACCGACTTCCCGGCCGCGGCGTAAAAACCTGCGTACGCAGCCGCCTTCACATCGACTGCACGCACAATCCACAAAAACATGACTCGGGACATGGCGGTGAAACAGGTTTTCGCTTATGTTCCAGCAATCGGCAGCTCCCCTCCTGTCGCGACCGTTTTCGGTTGCCAGAGGCGGGTGGCCGCCGTTTACGGCAATCAACACGGGCCTAGCCAGCCAACCACAGGGGTGTGGCGATGAAAGAAGCCAACGATTCCTCCAACGTCGTCAATCTTAGCCAGCGGCTGGACCCCTCCAGCGGACGCGGAGGCGATCTGTTGAACGCTGTCCGGAACATCGCCTCCCGCCGCCTGCAGCAGTACATCGGCAACATGTTCGAACACGTCGATGACGCGCTGTTCGACCTGGCCGAAAAAGCCGAGAACAACGCCGCGCAGATGCACTACTTCGACGGCATGCGCGAAGTGCGCAAGCGCCGACCGGTGATCGAGCGCGCCTTTCTGGCGCTGGTATCGCGCGAGTTGAACGATTTCGCCAGCGGCAACCCTACCGCCGCTGCCAGTCCGACCGTTGCCAGCCATGCACCGACGCCCCCCGTACCGGGCTCGGTCGAACTCTCGCTGGTGGCCGACAACGAACTGGAAGAATCGCTGGCCATCACCAGCATGATCGGCAAGAACGAGTCGCGCCTGTCGCGCGATCTGTTTGCGGTCAACCAGCGCCTGTCGGTGATCTGCGGCGGCACACGCATCGAAGACGCCACCAATCCGATCGGCCCTGCCCTGCTCGCCCAGGCGTTCCGCCAGGCGATGCGCGAGCTGAACGCCGACATGCGCGTGAAGCTGATCATCTACAAGTTGTTCGATCGCTATGTGATGTCGGCGCTCGAAGAGTTGTATCAGGAAGTCAACGCCGAGCTGATGCGCGCGGGCGTGCTGCCACAACTGCGCCATGAAGTGGTGCGCAGCGGCGGTGCGGCCGGTGCCGGCGCAGCAGCGGGTGGTACCGCCGGGGCAGCTGGCGAGATCCCGCAACCGCTGCCTGCCGACGACAGCGAGGCATCGGCCGAACTGCTGCAAACCTTGCGCACCCTGTTCAGTGCGCGCCGCGCACATCCGAACGTGCCGCTGGCAGCGATGACGGCCGGCCCGCTGCCTACCGCCAATGAATTGATCGGCGCATTGAGCGTGCTGCAAAGCCAGGCCGCCATGCTGCCGATGGCGCAACCGGCAACGCCGCAGATGAGCACGGTGGATATCGCCGAGCAAGTACTGCATCTGAAAGAGCAGCTGATGTCGCAGCTTGGCTCGCTGCGCGGCCAGCGTCCGGGCCAGATCGCCACCATCGACGAAGACACCATCGACCTGGTCGGCATGCTGTTCGAGTTCATTCTCGAAGACCGCAACCTGCCGCCGCAGATGCAGGTGCTGCTGGCGCGTCTGCAGATTCCGTATCTCAAGGCCGCCATTCTCGACCGCAAGCTGTTCGCGCATCGCCAGCATCCGGCACGCCGCTTGCTGGATGGCCTGGCCGATGCGGCCAAGAGCTGGTCGGAAGAATCGGATCGCGACGGCCGCCTGCACGACACCATCAAGGCCATCGTCGAGCGCCTGCTGCAGGAATTCGACGATGACATGACCATCTTCGACCGCCTGTCGGCGGAATTGCAGCAATTTCAGGAATCCAACCGCCGCCGTGCGGAACTGGCCGAACAGCGCGTGGCCGAATCCACACGCGGCCGCGAAAAGCTGGAACAGGCGCGCCGGCGCGCCGCGCGCGAAATTCTCAATCGCATCGGCGGTACCGTATTGCCGCCGCTGATCCACGGCGTGCTGTCGCGCGCGTGGGCGAACTATCTGGTGCTCACCATCCTG
>NZ_DATEJY010000125.1:0-5254 GCF_035277725.1 Dyella sp.
CCGCCGACGAACACCTCGGTCCACGGCAGGCCGGCATCGTCCAAGGTTTTCAGTGCCCGCGCGCGAATCGTGCATGGCGCGGCCAGCGACGCAATGCGCAGCGGTTCTTCGCGCGGCCATTCGAAACCCGGCAGCGCATACCACGCGTACGGCTCCACGAATAGGCGCTCGCCATCGCCGCGCACACCGTCGCGGCAGACGATGGCCACATCCACGTCGCCGCGGTCGTACGCCGCTAGCAGGCCGTGCGAGGCACCGACACGCACTTCCATGCTGAGCGCGCGATCGTAAGCGCCGAGCTTGGCCAGCAGGGACGGCAGGTCCGTGCCGGCAGCCTGGTCGCTGATGCCGATGCGCAGGTTGAGCCGCGCGGCAACCCGGCGATGCAAGGCGCGTTCGTGCGCATCCAGCAGCTCGCGTGCTGCGCCGAGGAACGCTTCGCCTTCGGATAACAGCCGCACGCGTCGCGGTGTGCGCTCCAGCAGGCGGTGCCCGAGGCGGTCTTCCAGGCGCTTCAGTTTCAGGCTGATGGCGGACTGTGTGGTGCCGATGGCTTCGGCGGCGCGGGTAAAGCTGTTGAGGTCGGCCACCAGCACGAAGGCCTGGACGGCATCCAGATCCAGCGGGCGGCGCAAGTAAGCATTTTCATTTGTCATGACTAAATCGCTCAATCATGAGTGTTACTTATCTTAGGCTGGAACTAGCATGGTCGCCAAGCTGTTTGCCGCAGGAGTTGGGCATGAATACGCATGACGCTGCGGGCGATCCGCGGCGATGGTTGGCTTTACCCGTGTTGTTGGCGGGTGCGTTCCTGCCGCCGCTGGATTTCTTCATCGTGAACGTGGCGCTGCCCTCGATCCGTACGGCCTTGCATACGAGCGCCGCGCAGTTGCAGTTCGTGATCTCAGCGTACGCGGCAACCTACGCGGTATTCCTGATCACCGGCGGCAGGCTGGGTGATCTTTATGGCCGGCGGCGGATGTTCCTGCTCGGCATCGCGGGGTTCACCCTGGCCTCGCTGATGTGTGGATTGGCCTGGTCGTCGGAAGCGCTGCTGGCCGGGCGCATTTTGCAGGGTATGACGGCAGCCGCACTGGCACCGCAAGTGTTGGCATCGATCCGCGTCATGTTTCCGCATGCCGAACAACCACGTGCACTGGGTTTGTATTCCGCAACCTTCGGCGTGGCCGCCACGCTGGGCGCCTTGCTTGGCGGCGCCTTGGTGTCGAGCCACCTGTGGGGCATGGGCTGGCAGTTGATCTTCCTGGTGAATCTGCCGGTGGGTGTGGCTGCATTGATCGCCGGCTTCGCGTTGCTGCGCGAGTCGCGCGCGGAACATGCCTTGCGGCTGGACCTGGGCGGCGTCGCCTTGCTGTCGATCGCCCTGGCCTTGTTGGTGTACCCGCTGGTGGAAGGTCGTGAGCAAGGCTGGCCGGCATGGACGTATGCGATGTTGGTCGGCTCGCTCATCATGTTCGTGGTGTTCGTGCGTTTTGAAGCGCGCGTCGCGAAACACGGCGGTTCGCCGTTGATCGACGTGCAGCTGTTTGGCGAAGGCGATTTTTCCGTAGGGATATTGGCTGCCCTGGGGATCTATCTCACCTCATCGTTCTTCCTGACGTTTGCGGTGTATTTGCAAAGCGGCCTTCAGCACAGCGCGTTCCAGGCAGGATTGGCAACGGTGCCATTTACGATCGGCTTTTTCGGCGGCTCCATGCTGGCATCACGTTTGATCGATGCATTAGGTCATCGCGCCTTGCCGCTGGCGTGCCTGTGCGAAGCGCTCGGCTTTGGCGTCCTGATCGCCACGGTATGGCACGCGCTGCCGCATGGTGCGCTTATGCCAGGACTTGCCTTGGGAGGCTTCGGTTTTGGTGCGGCGTTGCCGGCACTGATTCGCGCCGTCATCAGCAGTGTGGAAACCAAGCACGCGGGTTTGGCGTCGGGCATGGTGATCACGGCCTTGCAAATCAGCGCGGCGCTGGGTGTCGCCATCATCGGCGGCGTGTTCTACACCGCGCTGCACGGGCAAACGGGTGCGAGAGCCTATGAGCATGCTTTTGCCATCGGCCTGTGCTGCAACGTCGGCGCACTGCTGGTGGTGGCGTTGTTGTCGACGCGCATGGGGCGGGTCAATCGACATCATGCCTCAGCCATCACTGTCGCCATCGATTGACGTAGGCTGGGATGACATCCCAGCACCTCTATATCCGATGCTGGGATTGTCATCCCAGCCTACGTTGCTGGATCAAAGTTCGCGCAAGGCCGTAGTGACGGGCAAGCGCGCTGCACGCAGAGCCGGGAACAAGCCGCCGACGAAACCGATCGCCAACGCCCACTTCAAGCCTTCCCACAGCAATGGCGGCGTCACCTTGAAGGTAAACGCCAGCTGCCCGGTACTGCCCATGGCCAAGGTGGAAGCACTCCACCCGTTGAAGATCAGCCACGCCAGCACGCCGCCGATCACGCCGCCAAGCAGCGCCAGCAGCATGGTTTCCACCATCACCGCCACCACCACCGGGACACCGCGAAAACCGATGGCACGCAGCGTGGCGATTTCGCGCGCACGGGCGGCGACGGCCGCGAACATGGTGTTGAGCGCACCGAAGATGGCACCGATAGCCATGATCGAGCCGACGGTAATGCCCATCACGCGCATCACCTTGCTCATGCCTTCCGATTGCTTGCTGAAGTAGTTGAGCGTGGTATCTACATCCACCTGCAAGCGCGGATCATTGGCGAGTGCCGCCTTGAAAGTGCTGAGCGCCTTCGCGTCGGTGAGCTTTACAAATACCGAGGTTCGGCTGCTGCCGCGGCGATAGGTATCCGCAACGACATTCGCATCGCCCCAGATTTCCGAGTCGTAGGCATCGCCGGAAGCGAAGACGCCAACCACCCGCCACGTTTGCGTGCCCAGCTTGATGTCATGCCCAGGTTCCAGGCCGGCGAATTGCCGCCGTGCACCCTGCCCCACCACCAGCTCGCGCATGCCGGGCTGGAAGCTGCGGCCGGCAATGATCTTGGCATTGGGACGCAACGCCCACGCCTGCTCGCCGACGCCGCGCACCTGCACACTGCCTTCCTCATCCGTTGCTCCGCCTTTGACCGGCAGGTTCGCCGCCACCACGATTTCACCTGAGGTGATCGGCTTGTTCTGCTTATCGCGTGCGATACCAGCCGCTTGCTCGATTACTACGATGCTGTCGTGGTTCAACACGGAACTGACTTCCGTCGCCGAGCCACCGCGCAACACGATGGCCGAGTCCTCGCTGCCCGTTGCGCGCAGGGTTTCGCTGTAGCCTTCGCCCATCGCCAGCAACGCCACCAGCACGCCGACCACGCCGGCAATACCGATCACCACCACGGACGATGAACCCAGTCGCTGCCTGAGCGTGCTGATGCCCACGCCGGTAACCGATGCGGCTTGCCGACCGCGCAGGCTGAGCGCCATCCACGCGGCAAACACAACCACGAGTGCCAGCACGGCGAACCAGGGCAATTGCACCCACACCCACAACGTCACGATCAACAGCAACAACACGCCGAGATTGAATAGAAACTTCATGTGCTTGGCTCCTGTTAGCGGCCAGCGAGGGCATCGACAATATTCAGGCGCATCGCCCGCCACGCGGGAATCGCCCCCACTACCAGGCCAATGACCAGCATCAGCGCGATACCGAGCAACCAGCTGTTTGCCCCTACCGTAGGCAGATTCAAAAAGCCGCCGCTGCTGGCGCTGACGCCGGGAATCAAGGCAGCTGCCAAGGCAATACCGATCACGCCGCCAAGCAATACCAGCAGCACGGATTCGGCCAGCACCATGGACAGCACGCCGCGATCGGAAAAGCCCAGCGTTTTGAGCACCGCCAGTTCCGAGGTGCGTTCACGCACCGCCTGCATCATGGTGTTGCCCGTCAACAACAGCAGCGTGAAGAACACCGCACCCATGATCGATCCGACGATCAAGCCGATATCGGCCAGCTGCTTCATCCACGATGCTGTTGCGGCGGCTTCGGTTTGCGTACGCGTTTCATGGTCCGAATTGGCCGATAACGCATCGATGGCCTTGGCTACTTGGTCCGCCTGGTTCACGTCTTTGACGCGCGTGACAAACCAGCCCACCTGACCATTGTTGTAGCCCTTCATCACGGCATCGTCGAAATACTTCCAATGCATCAGGATGATCTGGCCGTAGAAGGCCACACTCTGGTCGGTAGGATGCAGCACGCCCACGATCTGGAAGGTCCAGTTCTTGCTGCCGTCCTGCTGCGGAAAGATGTTCGATTGCAGCGGAATCTGGCCGCCTACTTTCCAGTGATATTTCTCCAGCAGTTTTTCGCCGACCAGTATCCCGATGCGGGTATTCGTAAATGCCTTGCGCGCATCGTCGCTGACCTGCACTTCCGGATATTGATCGATGTAGCTGTCGCTGACGGCGAAAGTGAACACCTGATTGCGTGGATCCTGATACGCGCCGCCGAACCAGTTGGCATAGGCCACCGATTTCACGCCGGGCACGGTTTCGATCTTTCCGCCCAAGCCTTGCGGCAAGGTATCGATAAACGACAGCTTGGAACCGGTTTGCAGGCGCTGCGCACCGTTGGCACTCTTGCCCGCCTGGTCAAATGACGTGCGGACGGCATCGAGCATGCCGAACAGCAGAAATGCGGCGGCAATCGACACCAGCGTAAGAATGGTGCGCGTCTTGCGCCGAAACAGCGCCGCCCAGATGAGATGAAAGTATTTCATCGCCGCCTCCTCACGCCGTGGCCTGCTCGACCAGCGTACCCTTGTCCAGATGCAGGGTGTGATCGGCGTATTCGGCCGCCTTGGGATCGTGCGTGACCATCACGATGGTCTTGCCGTGCTCGCGGTTGAGTTTTTGCAACAGTCCCAGGACTTCCTCGGCCGATTGGCGGTCGAGGTCGCCGGTCGGTTCGTCGCAGACCAGCAGGGTCGGGTCGGACACGATGGCGCGCGCGATCGCGACGCGCTGCTGCTGGCCACCCGAGAGTTCACCGGGCTTGTGCGAAGCACGGTCGGCCAGCCCCACCAATTGAAGTGCAATCCCGGCATTCTTCCTGCGTTGCGAAGCCGACAGCCTGGTCAACAACAAGGGCAGTTCCACATTCCTCTGCGCGGTCAGTCCCGGCATCAGGTTGTAGAACTGGAACACGAAGCCGACGTTGCCGGCGCGCCAGCGCGCCAGTTGGCTTTCGCCCATCTTGTCGATGCGCTTGCCGTCCACGCTGAG
>NZ_DATEJY010000126.1:0-3536 GCF_035277725.1 Dyella sp.
CCTAGCGACTTGCGGATACTCAAAGGCACTGGACCCCGGCGTTCGCCGGGGCGACGAGTCGCTAGCTTTGAATTTGCTGGGAAAAAAGGGGCTTCGGTTGAGTTGCAGATGTTTGCCTGGAGCGCAGCGAATTTCCCCGGACAGCAATGGGCGAAAGCCGGAATCCATTTCAAAAGCACCAAGACGCTCCAGCAAACCTTGCATCCTCCGCCGTCGCGCGGGAGAGAGCACATCACTGCCAAACAAATCGACCCTATGCCCTTAGTCATGGTTCCCCCGCGCCGTCAGCTAGCCGAAACTCAGGGAACGGCTCCAAGGGGATACCAACATGCGCCTCAATCCACTGGCTACGGCCTTCGCCGGAGCGTTGGCTACGTTCGGACTTTCGTTGCTCGCGGCCACGCCGGCCACCGCACAGCAGAAACCCGACCCGCAGGCGGAGCTGATCGCCAAGCACAACGCCACCGAGAAGGAGCTCGAACAGGTGGCGGTGATCGACCGCAAGGTGATGATCAAGATGCGCGACGGCAAGCTGATGGCCGCCGACATTTACCGCCCCAAGGGCGAGAGCAAGGTGCCGATCATCTTCGTGCGCACGCCGTACAACTTCAATTTCTGGGACGTGAAACTCGGCGCGCCGCGCGACATGACGCGCGAGCTGGAAGCGGTGAAGCACGGCTACGCATACGTGGAAATCCAGGAGCGCGGGCACTTCTTCTCGCAAGGCAACTACGACATCCTCGGCATGCCGTTGAGCGACGGCGCCGATGAGCTCAAGTGGATGTCTTCGCAACCGTGGTCGAACGGCAAAGTCGGCACCACCGGTTGCTCGTCGACGGCAGAGTGGCAGCTTGCGGTGGTAGCGCAGAACGATCCTTCGCTGGCCACTTTCAACGTGCAGGGTTTCGGCGCCGGTGTCGGCCATGTCGGCCCTTACTATGAGCAAGGCAACTGGTATCGCGGCGGTGCGGTGCAGATGCTGTTTATTTCCTGGATCTACGACTACGGCATCCAGAACCAGGTGCGGCCGATGTTTCCGTCGAGCACTTCGCAGGCGGAATTGATCAACGCTTCGCATTTCTTTGATCTCGCGCCGCAGATGCCGCCCGTCGACTGGGACAAGGCGTTCTGGCATCTGCCCGAGAACGACATCATCAAGGCAGTGGGCGGCCCGCCCGGCATCTACGAGACGCATATGCCGGTGGCGACCGGCGGCGACATGATCGCGCGCGCGCCGAATGATCCGGCCTGGTACAAGGGCGGCCTGTGGCACGAGAACATGCAGATCAGCAAGCCGGGCCTGTGGTTCATGAGCTGGTTCGACGTGTCGGTATCGCCCAATCTCGCCGCTTACAACGAAGTGCGCCGCACCGCGCCGAAAGCCGTCGCCGATCAGCAATACGCCGTGATCGCACCGGTACTGCACTGCGCTTACACGCGCGCCACCGAGCACACCATGGTCGGTGACCTCGACATGGGCGATGCACGCTTCGACTACAACGACCTCGTCTACGGCTGGTTCGATCATTACCTCAAGGGCGAAAACAGCCCCGCGTTGGATAAGCAGCCCAAGGTGATGTACTACCTGATGGGCGCCAATCGCTGGGAAAAAGCCGATACCTGGCCGCCAGCCGGCGCCACCACGCAAGACTTTTATTTCACCAGCGAGGGCCAGGCCAACACGCTCTACGGCAATGGCAAACTGGTTGCCGCCGCGCCCACAGCCGATCATCCCGATCAGTTCGTCTACGACCCGGCCAACCCGGTACCCACGTTCGGTGGCGGCGGCTGCTGCCAGGGCACTGCGGTGAAGTTCGGCTCCTACGATCAGCGTCCGCAAGAAGCGCGCAACGACGTGCTGGTCTACGACACCGAACCGTTCAAGCAAGGCACGGAAGTCAGCGGCCCGATCACGGTGACGTTGTATGTCTCCTCCAGCGCGAAGGACACCGACTTCACCTTCAAGGTAAGCGATGTGTATCCCGATGGCCGCGCCTTCAATATCACCGAGAACATCCAGCGCATGCGCTACCGCAATGGCTACGACAAGCCGCTGGCGTGGATGTCACCCGGACAGGTGTACAAGGTCACCTTCCAGCCGATCGACACCAGCTACTACTTCAAACCCGGGCACAAGCTGCGCGTGGATATTTCCAGCAGCAACTTCCCGCGCTTCGATCGCAATCTCAACACCGGCGGCAACAACTACGACGAAGACAAGTGGGTCGTCGCGCACAACGCAATCCATCACGACAGCGAGCATCCGTCCAAGATCACCATTACCGTGGTACCAAGCGCTGCCATGTGATGCAGGTTGGGGTGAGGCGAAAGCCGAACCCCAAGCTGGCGTGCCAGCATCGGGAATGTTGGGGTTCGCGTTCCGCTCACCCCAACCTACGGCATCAGCCGTTGCTGGACACGATCAAGCCCTTTATCCACGGCTTCCCACACGCCCTCTTCGCCAACCACCCGGCAGAAAAGCTCGTTGATGCCGCCAGGCGTGGCGTGTTGCCGCATCAACATTCCGAAATCCAGCTCGCTGCCGTGCAGCGACGATGCAATCTCCGCAAACATCGCGCCGACGTATTGCTGCGCCTGCCGTTGCGCGATGCCGCGCGCGGTGAGCCAGGCGCTGATCCGATTCAAATAGAGAAAATGCGCAGCAACCGTTGCGGTCGAAGCGGAGAACAAATCGAACGCCGTTTCATCGGCAACCGCGATAACACGACCCAGCCGATCGAACAGTTCGCGCGAAAAATCGGCGGCCGGATACAAGGGCGTGACACCGCGTCGAACGGCGACGGATGGCAATGGAATGGCGCGCACGATGTGCTGCGCTGGCGCGACAAGTTCATGCAGCACCTTGAGAGGAACACCAGCCATCACGCTTATCACGCTTTGGTCCCGAAAGCGCAATTCGGCCATCACCTGCGGCGCATCGGATGGCCGCACGCAGAGCAGCACGACATCGGATTGCTCGACGACGGCTTGATTGCTGCCGGCCATGCGAACGTTCGGATAGAACGCCGCAAGCTTCGCCGCCAATTCTGCATTGCGTGGCGAAAGCAGGATATCCGGCGGGTTATCGCCTTCGCTCAAGCCAGTAACCATCGCCGTGGCGATCGTGCCTACCCCAAGAACACCGAGCATCACATGGCTCTCCGCATAGAAGTCGCCGACGAACTTATACTCGTTCCAGATGACTTCTGCGCGGTAGGCCGGGATGAAATCCCAGCATCGTCACGCATTAAAAAATTCGTCGCCCCGGCAAAAGCCGAGGCCCAGCGACTTCCAAGATCGTCATGTCGCCAGATTTAAGCTTTCCTCGCTGCTGAAAGATCGGCACGCGGTGACGACGAGATATCAAGTGTTACGTCAGCATTGAATCAAAGTACTCAACCCGACCGCGTCGCCACCACCGGCGGCACATTGGACGCACGCCGTGCCGGCACCAGCACCGATGCCTGCCCGAGCACCAGCATCACCATGGCGCCGGTGATGATGTAGAGCGTCGGAAGACGCGCTGTTTCGTAATG
>NZ_DATEJY010000127.1:0-44611 GCF_035277725.1 Dyella sp.
GCGTAGCTTCGATGCGGCGACGACGTATTGGGCCGGCAAAGAGCCTGCGCACGTGTATCCGTTCGTGTATGAAGACCTGACCAAACATCCTGAAGCACAGATTCGCGCCTTGCTCGCCTTTTGTGGCTTGCCATTCGAAGAAGCATGTTTGCGCTTCAACGAAACACAGCGCGCGATCGGCACGCCCAGCGCGATGCAAGTGCGGGAACCATTGCGCGACGATACCGCGCGTGCACCACGTTATGGCGCACTGCTGGATCCATTGCGTGAGGTGCTAAGCAGGCTGGGATGAAATCCCAGCATTCGGTGCGTCATGCATGCTGGGATTTTCATCCCAGCCTACGTGTATTCACGATGCTTTTTGCACATGCAACACCCATAAACCCCACCATAATTAAATCGATCCAAGCGTCTTTGCTGTTACGCAGCACATCGTCACAATAATTTCATCTATATCAAATAGATAGATTTAGAAAATCTAAATTTGGATCGAGACAAATTTTTCTTGACAGCGCTTATTCGCAGCCTTATTGATTAACCCACTCGAGGCATGGCAACGCCCTTGTCGCGAGCCTATACAGCGCTTCAAAAAAATCGGTAACCGCTGGATTCTGGGGAAGACGGCGAGGCATGCATCTCGCCCGTAGTCGCATCAGTAGTTGACCCGTTTGTGTATCTCTCAAAAGCAGTGCTGAAGGGCCATGGCGACCGTCATGGCTCAGGGGTGGATTCGCGCCTTGCAAAAGCATCCCGCACGCAAGGCGCTCAACAACAGCCAACCTGCCGAAAGGCAGAGGAGACACATGTCCATGAAACAGATCAAGCGCAAACCCGCGCTGATGCTTTTGGCGTCGGCGCTCGCCTTCGCCTGTGCAGGCGCGCATGCCCAAAGCACGGGCTACACCGGTATCTTCGGTGGCGGCCCGATGTACAAGCACGTGGCGAGCAATATCTCGGAAATCGAAAACTCCGGCTTTACCGAAGTGGTGGTCTGGAGTGTCGAAGTCGGCTCGACCGGTAATCTGAATTTCAACGGCGAATTTCCGCTGACCTCCAATGGCGCTTACGTAGGCAACAACACCTGGCCGTCGTTCGCGGCGGATCTGGTGACCATGAAGCAAGGCACGCCCAAGCGCATCACCTTCAGCATCGGTTCGTCGAATGTCGGCGATTGGCAGGACATCAAGGCCTTGGTCAACGCACAGGGCACCGGATCGAACAGCATTCTCTACAAGGATTTCCAGGCGCTCAAACAGGCGTTGCCATCGGTCGATGCCATCGACTTCGATGACGAGAACAGCTACGACGCCGCTTCCACCGTCGCCTTCGCCGTCATGCTCGGCAACCTTGGCTATCACGTGGAAGTGGATCCGTACACCAATGCTTCGTATTGGACGTCGGTGGTCTCGCAGATCAACAGTCAGCGCCCAGGCACAGTCGATGGCGTGCATCTGCAAACCTATGCCGGCGGCTCGGGCAACAGTCCTTGCTCGGGTTGGAACTTCGGCAGTGTGCCGGTCTATCCCGGCGTCTGGGATGCCGACGACACGCCGCCACAAGCGCAAAGCGCGATGAGCAGCTGGCATTCGCAATGCGGCATTACCGGTGCTTTCCTTTGGCTATACGACGACATCGCCGGCAAGACCTACAACGGCCAGAACGAAACCGCTGCCTACGCCAGCGCCATCAATGCCGGCCTTGGCTCAAGCACCGCGCAGCCTGCCGTATATGGCATCTACAGCGATGGCACGTCGTTCACCACGGGTGGCCTGGATGGCGACGGTTATGCCTACTCCGCCAAGTTGCTTGGCAACTCGCAAAGCTGGAATGGCAACACCTTCACTTTTGGTGCGGCCAATACGGCCAACGCGTATAGCAGCGGCACCGTCAATCTCACGCAAGGCCAGTACAGCGAGTTGAGCCTTCTGGCGACCGGCCTCAATGGCAATCAGGCATCGCAAACTTTCACCGTCAATTACACTGACGGTACCAGCACCGTCATCAGCCAGAGCCTGAGCGATTGGTTCACGCCCCAAAATTATGCGGGTGAATCGAAAGCCGTCACCATGGCGTATCGCGACAGTAGCAGCGGCACCGCGGACAACCGCACGTTCTACCTGTATGGCTACGCATTCCCGATCGACAGCACCAAGACGGTAAAGAGCGTGCTGCTGCCGAGCAATCGCAACGTGGCGGTGCTGTCTTATGCAGTGAGCAATCCCGCCACCAATGCAGTGTCGGTCAATCTCGCATCTTCGTTCAATCAGCGCGCGATCAGCAGCGGCAATGGCACGGCGCCGTTGCCGGGATCATCGCTGGAGTTCAACGACGTGCTGTATCGCTTCGGCGAGGCCAATGCCGCCCATGTCGTCAGTGCCGCGGGACAAACGATTAGCCTGCCGGTGGGACAGTTCTCCACGCTGCAATGGCTGGGTGCCGCGGTGGACGGGCATCAGACCTCGCAAACCTTCACGGTCACCTACACCGACGGCACTAAATCGATCTTCACGCAAAGCGTCAGCGACCGCTCCAACCCGCAAAGCTATGCCGGCGAATTGCAGGCCGCCAGGCTGCCTCAGCGCAATGGCAACAGCTATCTCTACCACTACACGTTCCATTTAAACCCGAAGCCGGTCCAGAGCATCCAACTGCCCGATAACGCGCATGTGCAGATCATGGCCATGACATTGGTGCAGTAACCCAACGTCCATGCAGGCGCACACGTTGCGTGCGCGTCGGTTCAGTCAGTAGCGACGATTCCCGGTAATCACCCGTTGGTGAACCAGCGAAGTCCCCTTCGCTGGTTTTTTTTGCTATCGATGGTTTCTGAAGAAACGTTCGCGTATCCGCTCTTCTTCGTGATGATGCGTATAGGGTTTCAACAAGTCATAACGCGTGACCACGCCAAGCAGCATTTGCCGGTCGGCACTTACCACTGGCATGCGTTCAAGCTTTTCCACCGCTGCGCGGATCGCCACTGTCTTGCAGCTTTCATCGGGATAGGAAACCACCGGATCCTTGCCAAGCACATCGGCGAGCCGGCTG
Organism: Dyella sp.; assembly: GCF_035277725.1. Classification (GTDB taxonomy): domain Bacteria; phylum Pseudomonadota; class Gammaproteobacteria; order Xanthomonadales; family Rhodanobacteraceae; genus Dyella_B. The sequence goes on from NZ_DATEJY010000127.1 coordinate 3,046, forward strand.
GTGCCATCGGGATCGGCCTGCCGCAAACGCGCCATCTCTTCGCGATTGATGATATTCAGCAGCCGGCCTTCGCCATCCACCACCGGATAGGCACGGTATTTTTGATCGGCGCCAAAATACTTCTGCGCGGCCTCGCGCACGCTGATCTCGCCGGAAACGGTCATTACTTCCGTGCTCATTACGTCTTTCACCGCCATGTGTTCCAGCCGATCCACCGTGTACTCGCGAAAGATATCGAAGCCGCGGCGAGCGACCTTCTCGGTAAGAATCGAGCGTTTCATCAGGAACACGCTGACGCCATAAGCGGTCGTGCAAGCGACCAGCAGGGCAGGCAACGCGCTGGCGTTGCGAGTGAGCTCCAACGCAAACAGGATCGAGGTAAACGGCAGACGCATCACACCAGCCAGCATCGCGCCCATGCTTAGCAGCGGCCACAACAAGGGATTGCTGCCGGGAAACACCATCGACTCCAACCCGCCGAGCCCCGCGCCCAAGGCCAACAGCGGTGCCAACACGCCGCCCGACGTACCGGAGCCCAGATAGATCACCCACATCAGCGATTTGACGACCATGAACACCAGGATGGCGCTGCCGACCAGCTTGCCGGTCAGCAACTCGCCGATCACGTTGTAACCCACGCCCAGCGCTTGCGGTTCGATCAGGCCGCCGATGCTGACGGCGACAGCACCCATGGCTGGCCACCACATCCAGTGAATCGGCAATTTGGTGAAACCGTCTTCGGCCTTGTAGACGGCTGCCGTGAGTGCCGTAGCGAGCAGGCCGGCGAGAAAGCCGCAGACCGCGGCCATGCACATGTCCACCAGCTGTAGATGAAATTCCGGCGCGATCGGAAACAGCGCACCGCCCCCGAGCAGGAATGGTCGCAGCGTGTCGGCCACGAAGCAGGCGATCGCCACCGGAATGATGCTGCGCGGACGCCACTCGAACAGCAGCAATTCCACCGCCAGCAAGGTCGCCGCGATCGGCGTGCTGAAGGTGGCAGCCATGCCCGCACACGCACCGGCCACCAGCAAGGTGCGGCGCTCGATCGAGGTGAGGTAGAACATCTGCCCGAACAAGGAGCCGACTGCGCCGCCGGTCATGATGATCGGCCCCTCGGCGCCGAACGGTCCGCCCGTACCGATCGCCACCGCCGCCGATAGCGGTTTGAGGATCGCCACCTTCAGCATCATCTTGCTCTTGCGAAACAGAATGGCTTCCAGTGCTTCGGGAATGCCATGGCCGCGAATGCGATCCGAACCAAAGCGCGCCATCAGGCCGATGATCAGGCCACCCACGACCGGTGCGATCACGATTGCCCACACCGAATGACCAAGCGAAGGCGATATGAAATCGAACGACCATCGCTGCAGGAATGCCACGTTGGTCACCAGGCCGATCATGCGGTAAAGCACGAACGCTACCAGCGCCGCGGCGATGCCGATGAAAACCGCCATCAAGGAGAGTTTCAGAATGCTGACGCTGGGACGGAAGTCGCTTTGGCTGAGCGTGTCGCGCTTCCAGTTCTCGTAGATGCGCCGGATAAGGTGCGTGATGCTGGTCATAGGGTTTCCAAATGACTGTCAATCACGGTCCGACGGGTGTTGCACGACCCGCTCGGAGTCAACGCAAGTTTGTGCGGGCCAGTGCGGCGGGCACGCATGCGGCGTAGAGAGAATAGCGTATTGCCGCGTGGTGATCAGGTGCATGATGTCTTCACGGTGGTCATACATGTGTGATGCAGCGCCACGTAGGCGGGGATGAAATCCCAGCTTTCCTGGCAGGGTGATGCTGGGATTTTCGTCCGGCCTACATTGGCAACCGTCACGCACACATCGCATGGTTCATGGAAGTGACGCATCGCAGAATTTCGTGATACGAAAGGTTGCATACAAGACGTGAAGCGCCAACGCATCTACTTTCAAGCAAAGACGTTTCGCAAATTCATCATGCAAGCATGCAACGTTGCTGCGTCGCGATAGCGATGCCGCAAGCAAACGCATGGCTCTTGCCAAATCATCATACAATATGATTGCATCGCCTTATCACGGTGAAGGAAGACCTTAAAGCTTCAGCGCTGCCTTGGCGACTTCCATGATGAAGGTCCTCCGAGCACAACGCACAACCCTGCTGCAGGCAGAGCTTGCAGCACCGTGGGAGGGATTAGCCATCATGACTCGCATCAGCATTCCCCAAGCTTTGCTCGCGGCGGCCCTGCTTGCCGCACTTCCTGTGGCGCACGCCGCTGACTCCGCGCAGAGCACGGATCCATCGCAGACTACGTCCGCAAAAAAGACAGCGAAGCGGCCTGTGACGCAAAACGGCGCATCACCACAATCAGGCAATCAGCCGCAAAACGCCACGACTCTGTCGCAAGTGGTGGTAACGCCATTGCAGAACAGCTTGCGCAGCGCGCAAACCATCAAGCAGGACTCGGCCATGATCGTCGATTCGGTCGTGGCGGAAGACATCGGCAAGTTGCCAGACAACAGCGTGGCGGATGCCTTGCAACGCGTCACCGGCGTGCAAGTGGCGCAAGGCTTCCAGGGCGAAACCACTACCGTAGTGATTCGCGGCTTGCCTAATGCGGTGACCACGCTCAACGGCCGCGAAATATTCAATGCCGGCGGCCGCGAATTTTCCTTTCAGGATCTGCCGGCGACCGCGGTAAGCGGCCTGGATGTCTACAAGTCGACCGATGCCAGCATGGTGACAGGCGGTATCGCCGGCACGGTGGACATACGCACCTTTCGTCCGTTCGATTTCGACGGCTTCAAGCTCGCCACCACCTTCACCGAAACCAACCAGAAGTATGGCTCACATACCGATCCCAACGGCAGCTTTCTGATCAGCGACCGCTGGAAAACGGATGCCGGCGAGTTCGGCGCGCTGCTCAGTGCCGGCATCAATACCATGCACTACGACTACAACGTGTCGTATGTCGACGATAACCTGACGCGCGTGCTGACGGATGGTGCAGGCAATCCGGTGCGCGCATCGAACGGCAATCTGCTGGTGGCGCCCAACCAGTACGGCGCCAACTACAACATCGGCTATCGCCAGCGCCCCGAAGCGAATTACGCCCTGCAATGGCGCCCGAACGGCAGTACGGAAGTGTATATGGAAGGCCTGTATACCTGGCTTTCCGACAAGTACAACCAGCCGTATTACTTCTCCGGTCCGCAGAATGTCGTCGCGCCTTCGAGCTTTACGGCAAGCAGCGCCTGTTTCCCGATTGGACTGACCGGTTCCCCGTATGACGGGCAGACCATCTGTCCGCTGACCGGCGCCAGCTTCACCGGCAACTACTACGCCGCCACCAGTACACAGGCGCACCAGGATTGGGGCCACAATATCCAGAATGCGATCGGCGTGAAGTGGAAGGGTGATCGCCTGCGTCTTTCCACCGACTTCACCTTGAACGGATCGAGCTACTACAACGAGCGCTTCGTCATCGACACGTTCCTCAATGCCTATGCGAATCCGCTGACCACCTACTACAACTACTCCAATAACTGGGGTCTGGTGGGCAATCCGCAGAACAATCCGGCCAACTACTACCTCAATGGCCTGTATCAGCAATGGAATGACAACCGCGCCACGCAGAAGGCTTGGCGTGCGGATGGTTCGTATGACACCGGCAACAGCTTCTTCAGCATGGTGAATTTCGGTGTGCGCTATGCGGATACCAAGGCGCAGGCGAGTGGCGCGCAATTCGACCAGGCGCCGCCAGGTGGTGCGTACCTGGCCAATGGCCAGCCCAATCCGGCCAATAACGTGCTGGCGCTGTTTGGCTCGTCCTATTTCTGCAACGTGCCCAGCATTGCGTCGATCCCGGGCGGTGCGTTGACCGGCTGCTACAACTATCTGATCAACAACAAGGATGCGTTGCGTGCGTTCTACGGCATGCCGCCCGGCAACCTGCCGGCGCAAGACAGCCAGTACTTCAACATCACGGAACGGACCTTGTCGCTGTATGGCTCGGCCAACTACGGCGGCGATCTGTTCGGGCTGCCGTTCGATGGCGTGCTGGGTGTGCGCCTGGAGCGCATCAACCGCAATCTCAACGCTTATACGTACGACACGGCTGCCAATCTCTTTTCGCCAATCGGCTTGACGACCAGCCAGCGCGCCGCGCTGCCCAATGCCACCTTCAATCTGCACTTCACCGACAACCTGCAGATGCGCCTGTCGGCCGGCAAGACGCTGGAGTATCCGGACTTCACCCAGCTCAACCCGTCGTTGTCATTGAGTCCGCCGACCGCCAACACCATTGCCACCGGCGCCGGCGGCAATGCATACCTCAAACCGACCAAATCCAACAGCTATGACGCCACATTGGAGTGGTATTTCAGCGACGTGGGCTCGTTGACCGGCGGATTGTTCTACCACGACATCACCGGCTACATCGAAAACTACACCTTCCAGCAGAACATCGGCGGCATCACGTATTTGATCTCCGGTCCGCAAAGCTCCGGTTCGGGACATCTGGATGGCGCGGAACTGGCGTATACGCAGTTCTTCAGCTTTCTGCCGGGACCATGGAGCGGCTTGGGCCTGCAAGCCAACTACACCTTCATCCAGAGCAAGCTGAAAACGCCAGCGATGGATGGCAGCGGTTTTATCAGCGCGCCGTTCCAGAACGTCTCGAAGAACAACTACAACATCGTGGCCATGTATGAAAAATACGGCTGGTCGGTGCGGCTGGCGTACAACTTCCGCAGCCGTTATCCGGAATTTTTCCTGGCCAGTTCCAGTGTGCTCGGCAATAACGCGCAGATGTACGACGAGCCGGCCAGCGAGCTCGATCTCTCGCTGGGTTACGACATCAACAAGTACCTCACCGTGGTGCTCAATGCCACCAATCTGCTTGGCAACAACTTCCATCAATATGCCGGGCCGGGCACCGGCCTGCCGCAGGATTTGCGTTACCAGGATCGCTCGGTGGGGTTGGGTGTGCGCTTTAAGCTCTGAAGGTGTGTGACGGGAACAGCACCCAAGCGTCGTCGCCCCGGCGAAAGCCGGGGCCCAGCGACTTTGAGGCGCAGCAAGTAAGCGGCATATCAAGATCGATGAAACACATCATTGCCTGCATCCTGACGCTGGCCACTTCGCTGCTGATGCAAACCTGCATGGCAGCAACATTTACCAATCCCGTTTTTCGGGGCCAGGATCCGTGGGTGACCTGTGTGGATGGCACCTATTACTACTCCGGTTCCCACTGCGGTGTAGCCGATATTTGCGTCAAGACATCGCGCAGCCTGAGTGGCCTGGCCAAGGCGCCTTGGATCGGCGTATGGACGCATTCCCATGCCAGCGATCCCAATGCCCACGAAATCTGGGCACCGGAACTGCACCGCGTGAACGGCCGCTGGTACATCTATTACGCCGCCGATGATGGCGACAACAATCACCATCGTTTGTTTGTACTGAGTTCCGGCAGCACAGGCTCTGGACCAGGTATGTTCCATGAAGCCAACACCGGTCTGCCTCATGGCCAACTCCATCTATCGAGCGATCGCTGGGGTATCGATCCCGACGTATTTACGGCAGCCGATGGCAGGCTTTATCTCACTTGGTCCTGCACCAATTTTGCCGACGCCACCTTTCCGCAGCGCATTTGCCTCGCCCCCATGCGCGATGCAGTCACAGTAGCGGGCCCAATCGTGTATCTCTCCACACCGGATCAAGCCTGGGAAACGCGCGACAAACCCATCCAGGAAGGACCGGTCGGCTATACGCGGCACGGACGCAACTACATCACCTATTCGGGCAGCGCCAGCTGGATTCCGAATGATTACGCGGTGGGCTTGCTTACATTGCAGCCAGGCGCAAATCCGCTGGACGCCTCCGCATGGAAAAAAACCGGCCCGATCTTCGACCATCACGGCAAGGTATATGGCCCTGGTTCCGTCGTGTTCGTGCCATCGCCGGACGGGCGTGAATACTGGAACGTCTATCACGCCATCGATCGGCTGACATGCAAACCCGCCTATGCATGCCGTGACATCCGTATGCAGCCGATGCATTTCGATGCACAAGGCGCGCCGGTGCTTGGTGTGCCGGTTGACCCAGGGGTGCCGCTGCCAATGCCATCGGGCGATAAGCGTTGATGTAGGTTGGGGTGCGGCAACGCCGAACCCCGACATGGGTGCCAAGCCAGGCGTATTGGGGTTTGCGTTCCACTCATCCCAACCGAGTAGTGTCTGCCCGCCGGGGCACGTTTCAATCTTTGCAGCACCTGCAGTTCCCGTTAAGCTGCTGCACGCGACGCTTCGCACGTGGCTGACCGGAACGGCACCCTACAGGGGATAGCAATGGATCGACGCATAATATTGACGTTGGCAAGCGCCTTGGCGCTTTTGAGCCAAATACCCAGCAAGGCTTGCGAGCTTGCGCAGATTACCGTCAAGCCGGATACCGCCGAAAACGGCGAACTGTATAGCGGCCAATTGCAAGACGTTCGGGTGACTTTCCACAACTATCGAACGAAGGGAGCCGTTACGGTTTTCCCTGAGCCGCCGCTGGTCATTACCAGCCTGAAAAGTGGGAATCATTGCGAAGCAGACGGCGGCGTGTGGGCACGCAACGGCGTCTACATCAGCACCGATGGCAAGGTGCTGGTCACCACCGAATTCAGCGGCTCCTACGACGGTCTGGTGTTTCGCGACGTGCGGACTTGCAAGAAGATCGACGAGCTTGACGTATCCGGCACTCACTGGAGCATTCACGGATCGCAGATCACCTGGCAACCGATCTCCGGCACTCCCCAGACGGTAAGGCTGGATGAGGCCTGTCGGCCTCGCGCTGTCCCAACAGCATCGTCTTCTCCCTCGCCATCCCACAGCTGATGGTGTACTGGCGCAACCGAGCTTTCCCTCCATCCACCTTGACTCGCAAGGAACTTGAGCCATGGCCAATGCTGATCAATGCATCGTAGACGCCTGCAAAAGCGCGTGGGAAGGCTCGTTTCTGCCTGGCACGCCGAACAAGGACAACTGCTCGGGATTCGTCAAAGCAGTCGCCGCCCAGCTTGGCGTTCCCTTGCCTGCAACGGCCGATGCCGACGGCATTGCAAGCGCTGTGGCCGCCTCTTGGAAGAAGGTCGACGGTGGCGAAGAAGCACAAAGGCTCGCTGCCAATGGCGCCTTCGTGCTGGTTTTACTGAAAGGGAAGGATCACTGTCCGCCCCGCCATCATGGCCATGTGGGTGTTGTCGTGGCTGGAGAGCTGTACCGCCACAAATACCCAATGATGTGGGGCGGCAGTATCGGCAACGCCCAAAGCGAGGGCGACAAGAGCGTGGGCGAAGTCTGGAATCGCGCCGATCGTGATAGCGTCCAGTACTACACGTTCTCGACGTTCGCCTGTAAGCGCTGAAAAGCTGCCCGCCTCAAAACGGTGGGCAGTGCATTATTCGCTTCGCCCGTTTTCAATCCATCACGGACGCATGCGCACGATGCTGGTGATCGCATCGACATAGGAAAGCTTGTCGCCGATCAGCAGCGGCAGCAGCGGCGTGACCGACACTTCGTTGGTCTTGGTCCAGCGCATCTTGCCGCTGGCATCGCGGAACACCAGGCCGCGGACGTCATGGATCACATATGGTTGTCCGTCGTTCCAGCCCAGGCACATCATCACGTGGCCGGGGATGTAGATCAGATCGCCCACTTGCGCTTCCGTGATCGCCTTCATGCGTGCGGCGTGATCGTCCTTGGCGGTAAAGGCGCGGAAGTGCAGGGCAGGGCTGCGTGACTGGTCGCCCGTGTTGCGCGGTATCTGCACGCCCATGCTGCGATATACGTCGGAGACGAAGCCGATGCAGTCGCGCCCGTTATACAAATGTCCCCAGCCATAACGCTCGCCGAGAAACTTGAACGCCTGGCGGACGATGTTGGCCTGTGTCAGCGGCAGGTAATCGGCGTTGCTGTCCAGCTTCCGCTGCAGCAGCGCGGGCTGGAAGCGCAGCGAACCGTCGCTGCTGCGGACCGGCAGATCGAGCGTCCATGATTCGTACGGCCCTTCGCCATTGACGGGCTGGTCGGGTGGCAACCGCGCGAGGGGAATGCGCGTGCCCATGTCGAGCTGCAATTCGGAAACCTGCGGCGCCTCGGGCGTGTAGACGGTACGCACTTTGTCGCCGGTCACGACGCGATACGGCGTCGTTGCCGCATACGCCAAGACATCCTCACGCTTGCCGATGGCGATGGCCGAGCTTTCCACCCACGCCGCATAGCGCGGGCTGACAATGAAATACCACTGCCCATCCAGGCTGGCATGCACGATGGCGACCGGGTCGCCGGGGAACAGTGCGCTTTCCTGGAAAGCTTCGAAGTCCTGCAGGCCCTTGCCGGGGAAGGCGCGAAGGTTGGTGGGGAAATTGCGCAGCGATACGCGGTGGACCGTTAACCCATAGCGCGCTGTTACCTGCGCGGGAATCCGGTCGAACGCGACGTTCGATGCAATGCTCTTGAGAGTCGCGGCCGGGATCGGCTGATCGTGCTCATCGAGCAGCGTCTTGTCCGGCATCTTGGAAACTTTCCTGATCCAGCTTTCCACTTGCGCGCGGCTCAGCGTGGGGTCGATGCGCTGCAAGTCATACATGCTGGGATCGGTAGCGAACATGTGCTGGTTCTGCGCATCGATCTGCGCGCGGCTCATCAGCACCGCATCGGGTGCGTGCAATTTGGCAATCCAGTAATCGGGCGACAGCATCGCCTCCTGCACGCCGATCACGCCGGATGGCGGAATCGGCAGCGTGGCGTTTTGCGCAAAGGCGTGAGTGCATGCCAGGGCCAATGCCAGACTGCCGATGACGCGTGCCATGATTTGCATGAAGAGTCCTTGTATTGGCTGCAGCAGTTCAGACCAGCATGGCGCCCAGCGTCGAGACGCAAACCAGCAAGCAGGCGGCGAACAGGCTGTGCAGCATCAGGGTTTCGAATTTCATGGTGATTCTCCGTGAGTGATTGAGCTTTGCAAGGTAGATAGGGCAAAGCCCGTGCCAACCGCGCATGCCCACGGAAAACCGCATGGTAAAGCCATCTCTTGAAATTCGGCAGAAGACATTCGCGTGTCCGCGGACGTTTGTCCGCGTTGCGCGGACAGCGGGCGGTGCGGAGACCTGTTCCCTCCCCTACGCCAGTAGGGGAGGGTTGGGGTAATGCTTTAGCGCGCAGTCGGGTGCTGCGAAATAATTTTTTGCGCATACACGAAGGCAACTCCGTTGCCGCTCGCTGCGCTCGCACCCCACCCTAGCCCTCCCCTGCTATCGCAGGGGAGGGGACCGTATCTCGCCTCGCTGAGGCTCAACGCTAATCAAGCTGATTGAATGAGCGCGATCGATATCGAGTCGCTATCAAAGATGCGCATCCGGCTCCGCACGCTGCATAAACTCATACCGCGCCGCGTTGTGATCCACGCTTTCATGCGTATCCGCACCAATCACCTGCCGCAGCAAGCCACCATCCTTGCTCGCCACCGCCAGCCAATCCGGCAAGCCGGCGCCATTGGGATTCCCCGTCTTGATGAAATTGGCCCAATAACCTTCCATGATCTGCGACACATGGTGATCGGCCGCCGTCCACGCAAAGACGTGGTTGGTATCCAGATTGCCCAGCGCATATTCAATCTCGCCGCTATGCACCGCGCCCTTGTCCGGGCCGGCACTGCCATCACGCTTCGCTGGACGGGGCTGGGTGAAGTAGTAGTAATACACCGGCGCTTGCCCGGTCTGGTGCTGCATGGCCATCCAGCGGCCGGTGGCGAACGCAATGAAGTCATCACCGGCGAAGGCCGTGCCGGACGTTTTGACTTCCGCTTCGGTATGGCCGGGATAAAGCTTCAACGCTTCCGCCGCATGCTTGCCGTAGCGCTTCTCCATCGCCGCGCGATAGTTCGCTGGCGTCGGCGCCTTGTTGTCGAGGAAGTTCGGATAATCGCCTTCCTGCGAATTCGAACCTACCAGCAACGGAATATGCGCCTGCTCGCCGGCCTGATAGATGGTCTCCGGCGAACGGGGGAAGAAGTAACCGTCGATGGTCGGCATGAATTCCTGCACGTCCTTGTCGCCGGTCGCGTTGAGCAACGTATTGGCATCCATGGCGCGCAACTGCGCCAGCGAATGGGCGCCGACATGCTTCGCAAAATCCTGGCCTTGCTGCTCGGCCAGCGCCAGAGGACGCGGCTTGAGATTGCCAAGCACGGATCCACTCTCGCCAATCGCACGCTGCATCAAACCCTTCGACAGCGGCGAGGCCATTTGCGCCGAGACCGACATGGAGCCGGCCGATTCGCCACCGATAGTCACCTGGTTCGGATCGCCACCAAATGCCGCGATGTTCTGCTGAACCCAACGCAAGGCCGCGTTCTGGTCGAGCAAACCGTAGTTGCCGGTGGCATGCTCCGGCGATTCGGCCGCCAGCTCCGGCAAGGCCAGAAAGCCGAACACGTTCAAGCGATAACTGATGGTGACCGTCACCATGCCGCGCTGGGCAAGGCTGGCGCCGTCGTAACGAAATTCCGAACCATCACCGGCCTGGAAGCCACCGCCATAGAAATACACCAGCACCGGCAGCTTCGCGTCCGCACCGTGCGGGGGTGCCCAGACGTTGAGGTACAGGCAGTCCTCGCTCACGCCGTTAGAACGAAACATCATGTCGTTGTAGATGGGGCGCTGCATGCAGCGCGGCCCAAAACGATCGGCTTGCCGCACGCCGGTCCACGACGCAACGGCTTGCGGCGGCTTCCAACGCAAGGGGCCGATCGGTGGTGCGGCATATGGAATGCCCTTGAATTCGTTCAAGCCGGTCTGGCTGTCATGAATGCCGGCCAGCTTGCCGGTAGCGACAGTGGCGATGGGCGGCGAGTCGGTAGCAGAGGCGACGGTGGCGGCGAGTGCGATAGCCAGTGCGGGAAGAATGCAGCGTGTACGCATGAATGCAGTGAGCATGGGCCAGGTCTTTGGTGGGTTAGTGCGAGCCGTATCGCCGCGACTATATTCGCTTTGCCGCACGCAGCTCCACCCCATGCCGCGAGCCTATGTAGGTTGGAGTGAGGCGCGGCCGAACTCCAACATGACTATGTAAGCGTCGGGATGTTGGGGTTCGCGTTGCGCTCACCCCAACCTGCGCATGACTACGGATTCTTCCGCGAATATTCCGCCGCCGCCCGATTCATATCTGTCTGCAATAGATACAGCGACACCGCCAGAAACAACACATCCTTCATTAAAAACGCCACCGGCAAATACATCACTGGAAATCCACCGGCTTCCACCGCCCAGGCATTCGGCAGGAACGGAATGATCGACACCGTGCCGAGGAATGTAATGGTCGAGCCGATTGCTCCCAAGATGCCGGGTTTGCGATACCAAAAACCAAGCAAGAGCAGCGAACCAAACAACCATTCCGTCGTACCGAGAAAGTATCCCGCGCCATTGATGCCAAACGCCGGAATCAGCCAGAAAACCAGCGGGCTATGCGCGATCAGCGGCGAGATCTGATGCGCTTCAAAGCTGTACCACTTCTGATAACCAAAAATGGCAAACGTAAACACCATCGCCGCGCGAATCAGGTGATGGCCAAGCTCATCCTTGAATAGCGATATCCCTGCAAGTCTGACAATCACTTTGTCGATCACTGTGCCGGCCGCTTTATGGGTTTGGCCGAAAATGCCAGCGGCGTCGCCGGTAGCCGCATCTGCTGGAGTCGTCATGCGAGACATGGGAGCACACCTGGGTTTGCGTTGAAGTGCAGTCACTCTAGGCGCCGGGTGCACTTTGTTTAATGCTCGATTACAGCAATTTTATGCTCAAGAGTATCAATCCGGATCGCGTGCACGCGGCGCGGAAAAGGGTGAAGCGTGCTGCCCCATACCCGGCGATGGACTCCCCGTGCGGGCAAAGGAGGAGATAGTCTTTGGCGGCGGTTGGCATGCTGGAGGAAAAACGTGTGGCAAACGATGGGGAAGCTGCAAGCAACCTGTTTGAAATCGCCTTCGATCCTCCGCCCAGCGGAAGCCGCCGGTCGGCGGAATCCGTCTACACACAGTTACGCGCCGCCATTCTCGATGGCCGGCTGGTTCCCGGCGCCAAGCTTCCGGTGGAGCGTCAGTCAGCCATCTTTTTCGGTGTTTCAAGAAACACCGTGGCGCGTGCGTATGCGCGACTGGCGATCGATGGACTCGTACAGCCCCGGCAAGGATCGGGAACGTATGTGGCGGCAAAGCAAAATCGTCCCGCCCGCGAACGGTTGCCGGTACAGCACACGCCCGATCCGCGCCTGAGTCCGCACTGGTCGCGGCCTGAGCTGGTCCAGGCACTCAACTTCTGGCACGACAATTCGCGTACAAGCACGCCCAGCGCAACGGCGTTCCTGGATTTTCGGCCTGCCTTGGTCGATCCACGGTTATTTCCGTTCGACCTATTTCGCCGGCTTAGTGCCAAGCAACTGCGGCGAATGGAATTGAAGCCGCCGGCGTTCAAAAGTCCCCAAGGCAACCAGGGCCATTTCCCGTTGCGGGCGGCCATCGCCACCCATGTCGGCATCTCGCGCGCGGTGGTATGCGAGCCAGACGATGTCTTGGTGACCGCCGGTGCGCAACAGGCCTTCGACATGCTTGCCCGTGTGCTGGTAACGCCTGGTGTGACGACCGTGGCGATGGAAGACCCAGGCTACCCACCGATGCGCGCCGCCTTTCTCGCGGCCGGCGCCAGGCTTGTGCCGATCCTCGTCGATGCGGAAGGCCTGGTGGTCGATGCGTTGCCGGTCACTGTGCAGATCGTCTGCGTATGCCCTTCGCACCAGTTCCCGTTCGGCGTATCCATGTCCGCGCCGCGGCGGGCCGCGCTGCTCCACTATGCGCGCAAGCATGGCGCTGTCATCGTTGAAGACGACTACGACGGCGAATTCCGCTACGACGGCACACCACTGCAAGCGCTGCGATCCACGGCAAGCGCTGATGACGTGTTCTACGTCGGCACCTTCTCCAAATGCATGCTTCCCGCGCTGCGCCTTGGATTCGTGATTGCACCCCAGTGGGCGATGCCGGCGTTGACCATGGCGAAGAACTGCCTCGATTGGCATTGCCCGACGCTGACGCAAATGGCGGTGGCCCGTTTCATCGCCGAGGGCCACCTGGCGCAGCACGTGCGCAAGCTGCGCGATGTCTATAGAAGGCGACGGGACCTTATCGAAGCCATACTTCAAGCAGAGTTCGTGGAAGACCTGGCACCCATGCCATCGCACTACGGCATGCACGTGGCGGCGTTCGCGATGCAACCCAAACGCTTGGCACGCGTCACCTCGCGGTTGTTGGAATCGAACGTGCATGTGCATACGTTCGAGCGCTATTTTTTTGGCAAGCCCACCGCGGAAGGCCTGGTTTTCGGCTACGGCGCGGTGGACCTCGACGGCATCGCGCAAGGGTTGAAGGCATTGCGCCGCGTGCTCTAGGGATGCTCTGATCTATTCCATGTACCCGTTACCGCACTGTATGCGCGCCGCGCGGCTTGAACAGACGGCCAGTCTGCCCTGCGCCACGCAACACACCCTGCGGGCCATCTGGACGTCATGCCGGGTGCATGGAATAGATCAGAGCATCCCTGGCCGCTGGCGTGAGGGCACATGCCGGTGAAATGGCCCACCCTAAATTTCCCTCATTGGCCCAGCTAGGCCAACGGCTTTTCCCTAAAGTCACTTCCCAGGTTGCTGATACGGAGACTGCAATGATGTGGAAACTGTTACGTGGAGTCGTGCTTGTCGGCGTGCTTGCCGGCGCGTCTTTATCCGCCGGAGCACAGGCGCTTCGCGACGGCTCGCATGATTTCGATTTCTGTCGCGGGGTTTGGCATACCCATGCCACGCAAGTGCTGGACCCCTTCGATGGCGGCACTCATACGGTCGTCATGGACGGCACAAAGACCGCACGGCCGGTCTGGAATGGGCATGCATGGCTGGAAGAAATCGAGGCCGATGGTCCCCATGGACATTGGGAAGGCGCAACCCTCTTCGTCTACAACAAGAAAGCTGCGCAATGGAGCCAAACCTACGTCGACGGCGATTCAGGAGAGATGGAAGCGCCGACCATCGGCAGCTTCAAGAACGGTCGTGGCGAGTTCTACGGTACCAGCGTGTATAAGGGCCGCAACGTGCTGGTACGCGGCGTCTGGTCTGACATCACGCCCAGCTCGCATCGCTACGAAATTGCTTATTCCCAGGACGGAGGCCGAACATGGGCGACTGCGTTCAAGGCGGATCTGACGCGGCTTAAGTGATAACGGCAGTGCGTGCGCGCGGCTGCTTGGGAACAGGTGCGCACCTGTTCCCTTCACGTCGGCGTAGCACCATCCGCATCGTTTGGCGGCAAATGCCTTGGCCGCGCCAGGCGTCCTCACCATAGCCACATTCCGAACGCCATCAGCAGCAGCAATGGCAGCATGCACAAGCTTCCTTCGGGCCCCGTGGAACCGCCGCTCAACAGTGGATTGCCGCTTGGATGCGTCGTAAACAGGTGGCCTTGCATGGTCAGGCCGCTGTCGGGTGTTCCATAGAAATACGACTGCCCCCAATCCCATCCAGCGTGCAAGCCCACTGCCCACCACAAGGATTTCGTGTACCAAAGGCTCAACAGAACACCAGGCCGCCGACGTGAACTTCGCCGCTTCCACGGAATTGGCGAAACATACCTGGGCGTGGTTCTGCACGGAATATGCAACACTATCGGCGCCGCCACCCGGCGGGATCGGGGGATCCAAATGCAAAACCGCCTTCTTATCGGCGTGGGAATATTCCTCGCCATATTCCTATGCATGGCGGCCCTACGCCACTACCGCGCCAAAGCAGCACAAGATCTCATTGCACACGACGCCGCACCCGCCGAATCCGCATCAACAGTAAGCAACGATGACATGCCCATCGACAAGCCACGTCGGCCCATCGTGCACGGCTTGCCTACCAGCACCGATGCCAGCGATCTTGCGACGGTCTGGATTGAGTGGAGCTCGGCGGAGGGGAATCTGGGTTTTCGATTGCCCGAGCAAGAAATCGAAAGACGGCTACCCACGTTGCAACAAATACGGCAGAAGCTCGCCGACTTACCATTGCAAGACGATTGCGCCAAAGCAGCGCAACGGGCGTATCTGGCATCCATGGATGCCGACATCACCTATTTCCAAATGGAAATGGACAACGCGCATACACCGGTTGGCCCTGACCCCGAGCTGGTAAAGCAAAGCGAAGATCGCGCTGCAAGTGATGCCTATGCGCAAGGACAGAATGCGTATCAGATGTCACTGAAGTGCACCACGCCTTGAGAAAAAAAACTTTGACGCACACGTACGCCGCGTAGGCATTTGCCAACGCCTCAAAGCACTCGTGACCGGCAGCTTGCACCGCGGGCTTTATGCGAAGGTCGACAGTCGGATAGTGGGAATTGGATTGGTGTGCAAGTAACAAGATGGCGGTGACAGGGGCGGCCTTGGCGGCTACGAACATTATTGAAGTGATTAAGTTTCGGAAGCTGTTGAACCATTCATCATAAATGATCGCGTCAGCCAACTTATTCCTTCAAGATAGGGCTCGCATACCCAAAAATGCACACAGATGATAATCACAGTTATCATCTGTGCCGTGTGCCTTGTCAGATGCCATACGCTCACAGTCATTGAATCTAACGCACCCTCATGACCACGTTGGTAGCGTTCGAGCTAAAAGTCTATTTCGGTGTCGAATCGGCCGCTTTGTAAATCGGTACAAAGGTTTGCGGCAACAAACGGGCTTGTCCTGCCAAAGGATTGGTTTTGACAAACACGCCGACCACCTCAAAGGGTGGGTTGAAGAGCCTGACAATTGGGCCACCGCTATTGCCCGCCTGCGGCGTGCAATTCAGCAGCAACAAGGTCTTGGGATTTTCTTTCCCGGGTGCAGTGCCGCTATTGCATTGGCGTTGTTCCGCGTTTTCATAGACAGGGTCTTCGCCAAATCGCGAGACTGATGGGTAGCCGACGTCTTTAACCATCGAGAACGCTTCGTTCTCGTTGGTGCTCACGTGAGGAAAAAAAGCAGTGCCGGGACCCACTTCAGCCTCAAGTGTCTTGCCAGACGGCAATGGGTAAACGCGGGCTACTGCGATATCCGTCTCCGGCGATTCCTGCGCGTCTTGCCCTGGAATATAGGTGCTTTGAATGGGCCACTTTTCCAAAGGTGCCTGCTTGCCATCAAAGCCTGGAACGAACATGAACATGTCATTCCACACATGATGGATTGGTTCATGGACACAATGGGCTGCAGTGAGAATTAGGTTCTGACTAATGGAGTGAATGATCGACGCGGAGCAATGTTGTACAACATAACCCTCGCCATTTGTGTTCGCTCGACGGAAGTACAGGATGCCCGTGAGTCGAGAGAACAGATGACTGGCGTACGGGCTTGGCATCAGGGTATAGCCAGAATGGTCGGCCTTCGGATCCAAGAAAGGCTCTATCGGATCTCCACCGTAAGGTGGCGAAAAGCTGGCCGGCCAAGCTTCTTCCATTCGTTCCCGCGTCCAAAAGTCGATGATTTTTTGCCGGCTCGGGGCTGGTGGACTTATAACAACGTCGAATGGGACGCTAGCGTGCTGATCATGCGTAGGGGCGGGTGTTCCCGCCCGGGTATGAAGCGCGACTGCTGATGCAAAAACGAAGACCAAAACACGTAAGAGTGTTGACATAACGAGACGCCTCCTTCGTTTCGTGACGATTCCCCTTAGAACTGCTTCGTATCATGCAGCTCGTTAGCGTGTTGTCTACACACTTGATGGCGTTTTAAATCGGTCTATCGCTATCAAAATGTAAAGATGTCACGGCATTTTTGATCATGATTTCCGATCGATACAAACCAATAAGTGAACCTGGTACCTTTTTTTATTTGTAATTGGCAGAGACAAGTAAGCAAGGCCATGGCGGCGCAGGTTGGGGGTGAGCGGAACGCGAACCCAACGTCACCGGATGCTTGCAGACCACGTTGAGGTTCGGCTGCGCCTCGCCTCAACCTGCGCAGCAGGTAGGCTGGGATGAAATCCCAGCACGGGAAACAGCAACGTTTTGGCATCCGGCGAGATCGAAGGGCATAACTATCGGCGGGTACTCATCTCAAGCCAATCAAGCTCCTGCTCCACCCGTCGATACGCGTCATCACCGATCTGTCCGCTGTCGCGCAGCGCATCGATCGCCTTCCGCGCGTGCTTCACAATTTCCCGCCGAAGCACGTTATCCGCAATCACCGACGAATCACCGGCAGCTTTGGTGCCAGCCAATGCTTCTTCATATTCCTGCCGCAAGCGCTGCGCGGCTTGCCCGTCCTGGTTTGCCAATCCATCTAAAGCTGCCTTGAGCGCCTTGGTCCGCGCCAGCAGGATCTCCTTTTCCACCACGGTATCGCGCGGCATCTTGAGCCACTTCATCAGTGGTCGAAGCGTGAGCCCCTGAATAAGCAGGGTGCCAAGCACGATCACGAAGGCCGTGAGCAGAATGAAGCCGCGATAGGGAAAGTCATGAGGCAGTGCAAGCGCCGCGGCGAGCGTGACGATGCCGCGCATGCCCGACCAGCCGATCACGAGCGCGCCCTTGAAACTTTCTTGCCTGGTTACGGCATCAGGGCGGCGTGGATCGTCCGGTGCGAAAAAGCGGTAGGCGAAAACCCAGACGAAGCGAATGACGATCACTACGGCGAGGCAGGCTGCTGCAACTACCAGCCAGTTCATGTGCTGACCGTCCGTGATGGTCGGCAGGATCGGGCGAAGCTGCAAGCCGATCAGCACGAAGGCGAGCACGTTCAATACGAAGATCACCGTCTCCCACGTCGCGAAGGCGTTGACCCTGACGGACGTCGGCATGGCGGAGGTCGGTGCGCGAGCGGCGGTGACGCCGAAAGCTACCACGGTGATCACCGCTGAAAGATGCAGTTGTTCGGCCAGTAGCCACACGCCGAACGTCATCACGAACTGCAGCACGATGGAGATGGGTGCGTCATCCACGCGCCTGATCAGGCTACCGATCAGCTTCGCCAGCACCCAACCCGCCAACACGCTGCCAAAGGCGACCAGGATCAACGCAGGCGCAGCGTCCCTGGCGTGGAAGCTGCCGGTTGCCATGGAAGCAACGGCAAACCGATAGATCAATAACGACGACGCATCGTTGAGCAGACTCTCCCCCTCCAGCACCATCCGGATGCGATGCGGTGGTTCGACCTGCCGCATGATCGCAATGGCCGCGACCGCATCTGGCGGTGCCAGCAGTGCGCCCAGTGCAATCGCTGCGGGCCAGGGCATATCCGGCAGAAACCACCGCACCGTAAACGCCACGGCCAGCGTCGTAAGACCGACGGCAACGACCACCAGCGAGAAGATGGGGCGCCAGTTACGCAGCAGATCACGCAATGAAATGTCATGCGCGGCATCCAGCAGCACGGGCGCCACCAGCAAAGCCAGGATCAGATCGGGCGCCAGGTCCAGCCTGGGCAAACCGGGAATCAGCGATATCGCCATGCCCATCATTGCCAGCAGTACCGGGTAGGGGACGCCGATGCGCTTCGCCAACATGGCAAGCACGGCCGCACCCAGAAGAATTGCCAGCAGCATCTCGAAGGCCAACATCAGCGACTACCCCAGGTGAATGGGCGGAATGATGCATGAGGGATGGTTTGGAAGACCAGGGCGACACATCTGCCGGCGTGCTTCTTCAAGGTGATGTCCCGTTGCTTGCTCCCTAGAAAACAAGGCGTACGCTTGCTGAAGCGGTTGCTTTCACATGGCTTGCCCCAACCTAGCTGTCACACGTCCTTCGGAAGACATCGCCATGTCCAACTCAACCGTAGACTCGACGCACTATGAGGTCACGCACACCGACGCCGAGTGGCGCGCCTTGCTGACGCCGGAGCAATACGCCGTCATGCGCGGACACGGCACGGAACGGCCGGGTAGTTGCGCGTTGCTGCATGAATCGCGTGCGGGTGGTTTCGCTTGCGTGGGATGTGGACAGATGTTGTTTGTGGGCCAGACCAAGTTTGAAAGCGGCACCGGGTGGCCAAGCTTCAATGATCCCGTTCCTGGCACGACGGGCACCACGGTGGATACCAGCCACGGCATGACGCGCACCGAGGTGCATTGCGCGCGTTGCGGCAGTCATTTGGGCCACGTGTTTCCGGACGGCCCGCCGCCGACGGGTTTGCGCTACTGCATCAACGGCGTCGCATTGAATTTCGTGCCCGATTGATGCGATCAGCCGGGTGCGCGGCCGCGTCGACGCGTCAAAACCTGCATGGCGAAGTGCAGGCCTGGCTTGGGATCGTCCAGACGGAAAGAGTGGAAATGCGCGCCAGCCCACTGCAGCAGAATGTTCCACAGCGGGCCGCGTGCTTGCGCACTTTGCGCGTGGACGGTGGTGATGTCTCGATAGAAGTCGACGCAGCCGGCGCCTGCCTTGTAATCAGGCGCCGCGCGGTGAACGGGTAAGCCGAGTGCATCCTGATACGCCATTTCGCAAACGTTGACGCCGCAGCGCGCGGCAAACTCCACGTAGGTCCACGCGCGCGTATTGACCTCAAGAATGCGGTAAACGCCGTCACGCTTATCGCGTTTGAATTCCGCGCTGAAAATGCCGCGATAGTTCAACTTGGCGAGCAACTGCTTGACGTCTTCGACCGGCGTTTGCAACTGTTCGAGCGGAATGCTGCGGCAATACGAACTGTTGCCGAAATCCGGTGGTGAAATACGGATGCGTTGGCGTGCGAACAAGCCGGTCATCTCGCCGTTTCCATCGCGAAAACCGTCCACAAAATAATGATCCGACGCCGTGCCGGGCACGTATTCCTGCGCCATCAGGCGAAAGCCCTGCTCGTGCAGGGAGCGCCATGCTGCATGCAGTTCGTCCTTGCGTGTCACCCAGATGCCTTTCACGCCGGTGACGTCGCTGAATTTTTGCGAGTTCACCGGCTTGATGAAAACACGATCGAGTTCGTCGAAAGGTATCGCCTCGATATCTGCGTCGTGTTCGATGCGAAAGGTGCGCGGGTGCGGAATCTGCGCGCCTTCCAGGAACGCGGCAAAGCGCGATTTATCCTGCAGGATTTCCTGCGTTTCGCGCGAGCTGGTGCTGAGAACGTAGCGCGATGCCAGTTCGGTATGGGGCAGGTCCGTCAGCCACAAGGCGGCATCGTCGGCACCGGCAACCAGCACTGCTTTGGGCAGCGGCATATGGCGCAGCAGTTCGATGGCGTGTGGCCCGAGTGAGCCATCCCACGCTTGTCGTCCGGGCGTGGGGCGATACCAGCGCGAGTGAGTGACGTGATCGGATGGTGGGCACGCGACATACGCCGGAATACCGGCCATTGTTAGACAACGCAAAATGCCAAGCGCAGTCGGGCCCCGGCCCAATACGATCGCCGGCACGCCGTAATCGTCCCTTTTCCCCATGTTTCGCTCCGGTATGCGTGTTACCAGATCATCGTCACAGCTGTGATCGATGGCTCATGCTAGCACTGCGCGAAACGAGTTTTACGGCGTAAAAACTTGCGTGCAGTGGCGTCAGTGCAACGGTTTAAGAGCAGGCAGCAGCATCTAAGGATGGTGGCGTAGGTTGGGGTGAGCGGAACGCGAACCCCAACATCTCCGCTGATCTAAAAACAACGTCAAACGTAGGCTGGTATGAAATTCCAGGATCGAGCTGCGCAAAAAAGCTGGCAGCCTACGTAACAGCCCGCATCGCCGTCGTGTGCGCTCGGTGCTGGCGTGGGAAGGCTCGGTCCAAAAGACTTGTCGCCGCTCCCTCTCTCGGCGTGGCCGGCTTCTTTATTCGTAAGCCCAGGAATAAACGGCGATTTTTTTGGCCGGATGCCAGCCAAAAATCAACAACGCATTTCCTTGCGAAAGCGCGTATCGTACCCGGGCGCATATCCACATATGCGTACTTGCGCGAACGCTCTTCGGTGCGACCGATATCAGCGTTCCAGGGGGCGCGGTCACCTAACGAAACGACAGGAGACCAGTCCTATGAAGACTCGACTGCTCATCGCAGTAGCGGTGATGGCGTTCGCTACCTGTGCCATGGGGGCGCCCCCCACCACACTCAAACTGCAACGAGGAGGCACCACGGTACCCGTGACCACGCCTCTCGGCGGCGCACCGCTGACCAGCCTGGAATTGGATCCCGCCATGGCTGGCGGCGATACCGATGACTTGGGTAGCGGCCTCGACGTTGGATTCAAGGCGAGAGTGAATCGCAGTATTGCCCAAGGCCATGCTGGCAGTAACCGTATGGGGCATGCATGGCGTGCCAAGTCGCATCCGGAGCTTCTCGGTGGCCTCGACGGCCTTGATTTCCACGACCAGCGTTACGCCAATGGCGGCAATCAGTTCTCCGTAGAACCGCCGGATCAAGGCTTGTGTGCCGGCAACGGCTTCGTCATGGAAAGCGTCAACGACGTGTTGGCGATCTATGACCATCGTGGCAAGGAATTAGTGGGGCCGGTCGATCTCAATACGTTCTACGGCTATCCGGCGGCGATCAATCGCAGCACGGGTGCATACGGACCTGAAATCACCGATCCATCCTGTTACTACGATGCAAGCACGCAACGCTGGTTTCAGCTTGCGTTGACGCTGGATCGCATCGGCACCACGTCATCACTGGCCGGTACCAATCACCTGGACATCGCGGTCAGTCAGACGTCTGATCCGACCGGTGCGTGGACCATCTATCACTTGCCGGTGCAGAACAACGGCACGCAAGGCACGCCGGATCACGGTTGCGCGCTTGGCTTCTGTCTTGGCGACTATCCACACATCGGCGCGGACGCCCATGCGATTTTCCTGACCACCAACGAGTTCTCGTTGTTCGGTTCCGGCTTTTACGGTGCGCAGATCTATGTGATATCCAAGCGCGCACTGGTATCGGGCGCGGCGTCACCGAACGTGGTGTTGTTCAACGGCGGCGATCCGAGCATTCCGGCTCCCGCGTTTACGGTGTGGCCCGCCATCTCGTCCGGCGGGCAATATGCCGGCGGGCATGGTGGCACTGAATACCTGCTCAGTTCGGACGCAGTGTTCAACGCTTCGGGTACGTCGAACACCATCTGGCTGTGGTCGGTGTCAAACACACGGGCCATCGACTTCATGCCCACCAGCGTAACGCTGAACGTAGCGCCGCTGACCGTGCAGACATACGCCGTGCCGAGCAGTCTGGCTCAGCAGAAGCCGGGCGATACGCCTTTGCTCGAATGCTTTGCATTGGCCGGTTGCGCGCCGAACTTTCTCGGCTATCCCAATAACGTCTATGCCGGGCCACGCGACTTGGCGGTGAACGATTCGCGCATGCAGCAGGTGAGCTACGCCAACGGCAAGCTGTGGGGCACGTTGGATACCGACGTGTTGCTGAGTGACGGCAGCCATGGTTCGGGCATCAATTACTTCGTGATCAATCCGGACTCCGGCTTCCTCTTTGCCAACGACACATTGGCTTTGCCTGATGCGAACCTCACCTATGGTGCCGCGGCCGTTACGCAAAGTGGACGCGGTGTTATTGCATTCACGGTGGTTGGCCCCAACGATTATCCAAGCGCCGGCTACGCGAGCCTGGATGCGCGGATAGGTGCGGGCGACGTGCATGTTGCCGCAGCAGGTGCAGGGCCTTGGGATGGGTTTACCGGCATTCCGTACTTCGGCAGCGCGCCACGCTGGGGTGATTACGGTGCGGCGTCGGTGGATGGCAACAAGATCTGGATCGCATCGGAGTACATCGCGCAAACATGCACCCTCACCGAATACCTGACGTCTCCGCTGTTTCAGTGCGGCGGTACGCGTGGTGCGCTAGGTAACTGGGCGACGCGTATTTCGCTGCTGGGCTTCTGAGACTTCACAACCACAAACAACGGGCGTGGCGGAGATATGCCGCCACGCTCATTTTTTTTCTCGATTGGCTGCATCACGTTAGCGCAGTATCCCGTTTACGTACTTGCGATGCGCGAAAGAGATGCCATGTTGTCAAACTGGCTTCATGGTTCATGCCATAAGTTCAACATCGACTACTTCCCCGTTGTAACCACCCCACAGCACTTGCACATCGAGGAGAGAGCAACATGCCTTTTGTAACAACGAAAGACGGAACGGAGATCTTCTACAAGGACTGGGGCCACGGCCAACCCATCATGTTCCATCACGGCTGGCCCTTGAGTGCGGACGATTGGGACGCGCAAATGCTGTTCTTTCTTCAGCACGGCTATCGCGTGATTGCGCATGACCGTCGCGGCCACGGACGCTCGGCCCAGGTGAGCGAGGGGCATGACATCGACCATTACGCCGCCGACGCTGCGGCCGTGGCCGAACATCTCAACCTGAAGGACGCCATCCATATCGGGCATTCCACCGGTGGCGGCGAAGCGGCGCGTTACGTGGCGAAGCACGGCCAGCCGCAGGGCAGGGTAGCCAAGCTGGTGCTGGTGGCTGCCGTTCCACCGATCATGCTCAAGACGCCGGCCAATCCCGAGGGCCTGCCGATCGAGGTGTTCGACGGTTTTCGCAAGGCGTTGGCCGCGAATCGCGCGCAGTTCTTCCGCGACGTTCCGAGCGGTCCGTTCTACAACTTCAATCGTCCTGGCGTAGCGCCGATGGAGGCCGTGATTCAAAACTGGTGGCGGCAGGGCATGATGGGTAGCGCAAAGGCGCACTACGACGGCATCAAGGCTTTTTCGGAAACCGACTTTACGGAAGACTTGAAAGCAATCGATGTGCCGACACTGGTCATGCATGGCACCGACGATCAGGTAGTGCCTTACCACGATGCAGGACCGCTCTCGGCAAAGCTGTTGAAGCACGGCACGTTGAAAACGTATGAGGGCTTCCCGCACGGGATGCTCACCACGCATGCCGAGGTGCTCAATCAAGACCTGTTGGCGTTTATCAAAAGCTGATGTCACCCGGAGCGCGCGGTGTTCCACACCGCGCGCCTCCCCATCGCCCAGTAGGCTGGGATGCAATCCCAGCATCGGGAAGTCCAACCAAGCTGGGATTTTCATCCCAGCCTACGACCATCGATCGAACAAACCGAAACGCCCGCTTCAGGCCGTCCCCACCGATTCCCCCGCAAGCCACAACGCCAGATTCGTCGCATAACGGCGAATCGAACGCTGCGCTTCCGGCGAACGAGCAAGCCCATCACCCGGCGCTTCACTGACGAAACTAGGCGAGCCCGTGGAAGGATCCCAGTTGTAGTCCGCGAAATGATGAAAGGTCGACACCGCAACCGCAGGCCCCTGTTCGGATGAAGGCTCGAAGGACACCGCCAGGTTGAACGAACGCCCGCTGAGCTTGCTGCGTCCCCTGGCGATGACACGTGCCGAGGCATCCTGTTCTGGCTTGCCCACGGCACCTTCATGGGGATGCGCAGGAAAGAAATGGAGCGCACCATCCGGTGAATCCGGATCCATCAATACCGGATGCAACGGCAAGCTGGGTTCTATGCGCTGGAAATCACCATTGGCACCAGAGTGGTAGTTGGGCCAAAGAATATCGGTGGTGATCGTGTCATCGACTTTATGTCGCGACGGGTCGGGATCCGGATGCTTGCTATGGAAGTAGTGCGCCGCGCCCACGCCACCCAGCGTGCAAACCGAGCTGCCCAGATCCATGTGATCCCGCGCGACCAGCAGCCCGCCGCCGCGACGGCGAAACCGCCCGATCGCTTCGCAGTCGGCCGCGGTGAGCCCGTCGCCGGTATCCACCGCGAACAGCCATAGTTCGTCGAACGCCGACGAATCCAGCCGGGACAGCACGCTGTCGGGTGCGCCAATGGGATCGCGGTTGCGCGCCGTCACCTCAAAGCGCGGCAGACCATCGCTGCCGCGCATATCGGCCAGCAGGTCGCGCAATAGCGTAAAGCGGCCGATGTGCCAATCGTCCTCGGCATAGGGAATGGTGGTCTGCAACAGAATGCGGTGGGTGGGGCGCATGATGTCCATCCTCGTGGCGATCGGCTTGATGCTTCCCGATTATTTCACCAAGTGTGCGTCGACGGTGTCGATGGCGAGGGATATCGTCACAGCAAGCCTGCACAATGTCTTCGCAAGTGGGCGACAATGTCCATCTCCGATTCCCAGCACTATCGTTTCCAGAGAACGCCATGGCTCATTCCGACACCCTGCAAGCTGAGTTGCTTCACCTGTTCGAGCGCCACGACGTAGAGCTGGAAGAAGATGAAGACTGGCTGGTGACCGATGGCGATTTTCCCGCCGTGCGTGCGACTTGGCAGGATGGGGATGCGGGCAGGCCGGGCCGCTTGGATGTGGACGTGGTGATCAGCGAGGAGCGCCACATCGAAGAAAGCTTTGCCGGCAACGGAAGCGGTGCCACCGGCCTACGCGATGCACTTGGCGCGTTCCAGCGAAATGTTTTGTACGTGTTGTTGGCTGCATGCTGGTACGTCACGGACGATCGGCGTATTCAACTGCAAAGCTGGGACCTTGGTGCGCGTAGCTGGGACGTCTTCGTCGGGCCGCTGGCATTTAGCCGTGATGATGTCGCTGCGCCTGAAGGTTGGTTGTCGGGCGTGCAGGATGCGCTGCGAAACGAATCGTTGAGCGGTCAGTTGCATTGGATTCGCCTGTTCCACCGTCGTGACGATGACGGTTCGGTCACAGCCGAGGCATTGCTGGACAACGAGCCATGGCCGGGTGGGGATCGCTTGCTGGCGCAGTTGCCATGGCCTGCAACGGATAAGGGATATAGCGCGCGTTGTTTTATGGCATTGGATATTCGGGATTATTGAAGTGGCGTGTATGCCAGCGGTACTAACCTCGATTCTTGTCGCCTCGGCGAAAACCGGGGCCCAGTGACTTTAAGGATCTAAAATAGCTGCCGGGCCACGGCTTGCGCCCATGCTTGGAAGTTAAGGTTCTTACTCGCCGGAAGCTCTTGCTCGTCATTCCAGCTTGCGCTGGAATGACCGTTGTTGGTCTGGCGATGACTAAAACATTCCTAAATCGGAGCAATGGTCTGTGTGGGAGCGTCCGTTGACGATCATTCCAACTAAAGCAGCGCCATCGGCATAGCGGCAGCATCGCCAAACCAATTGGCTTGCGAAAGCGCATTCTGCTGCCTTGCTTCTTCCGCATGCCCCTGCGCTTGTTGGCAATCCGCGAGAATCCGCAAGCTCTGCGGATCCAGCGGCCAGTGCGCGAGCGCCTGATTCACCTCGACCTGCGCCGCCTCCGGATCGCCCTTGGCCAGCAAGGCAGCGGCGACACTTCTGCGTACGGGATACCACCAGGTCGGCGGATCGCTAAAGGCACCCAGCTTCGCATCCTGGATATCGGCTGCCTTGCGATAGTCCGCTTCCGCATCGCCCCAGCGTTTCTCAAGCATGGCAATGCGGCCCTCAAGCACCAGCCGAGCGATGTCGACCATTGACTGCACTTGCGCAGCGGAATCACCGAACTTGGCGAGGTCATCATGATTGATCGCGATGTTCTGGGCTTCGCGTTGAATGCCGGCAACATCGCCGTTTCGCGCAGCGACTTCTCCTTTCGCGTAATGCCACATGGCTAGCGCGTAGGGGAGAGTTTTGTCCGGTGGCGGCAAGGATGCCATCGTCTGCGATGACGCAAACCGCCCGAACACGAAATAGGCGGTGACGAATCCGAATTGATGCAGAAAGCTTGAAGCATTCGGTGAGGACAATTGCTGCAATTGCGCCGTTGCCAGTGCGAGGCCTTCTTTCGCGTCGCCATCGATCAACGTGGCCGCCTCGCCATATTGCACATTGTGCCCGTGATAGGGCAGCCCAAACACGCCGCCTTTTGGTTTCAGTCGTGCAGCGTTGTCATTATCGATTTTCACCGCGCCGAGATTCGCGTTTTCAGCAGCGCGATACTGGCCAACCCAAAAATAGGTATGCGACGGCATGTGAATCAGATGGCTCGCCGCGGGTGCCAGCGCGGGCAATTTCCCCGCATAGGGAAGCGCCTCTGCCGCTACGCCGTCCATCTCCATCGCATGAATATAAAAATGGATGGCGGCGCTATTGTCGGGCGATCGATGCAGCACTTGTTCGAGAATCTGCACGGAGCGGTCCAGATGATCGCGGCTATTGTTCTGCGCGGCAGGAATCATCCACGCATCAGCCGTTATGACGGCGACTTCATCGTCGGAAGGATCGGCGCTGTACAACGCATCCATGGCTTGCGCAAACGCCAGGTCGCCAGGCCCGCTGCCGCCACCTTGGTGATAGCGCTTTTGCAAAGCGGCAATCAATGCCCGTTCCTTGGGCGGATTGTCTTTCGCCAGCGCAGCGGCGTGGTCTGCCATAGCCACCAGCTGCGCTTGCACCGATTCGTTGATGGTGTAGTTGATCGTAGGCCCGCGCGCCCACGCCTCTCCCCATACACACATGGCGCAATCGGGATCGAGTTGCTCGGCCCGCCGAAATGCCGCAATGGCCGACTTATGCGCAAACGCATGCGCAAGCTGCATGCCGTTGTTGAAATAGGCCTGGGCATCCTGGCTCGATGTTTTTATCGTGAAGCCACCCGTGCCGTAGCCGCTCAAAAGACTCGTCGCCGCAGGCACCACGCTGAGCGGCGCCATGGCCATCATGTGGCCTTTCATCGGCGGAGCCTGATTGTTGGCAAACGCCAGTGTCGAAACGAGCGCGAAGAGCCATGGTGAGATCAAGCGCGTCCACGTTGAACGTGAAAGAGGTGAGCGGACGGTCTTCGTAGACTGCATGTCTTCCTCCAAGTGCACTCGGCAGATTGAAGTGAATCGCAACGTCTGATCGGGGAGAAGTGTGTTGCTGGACGCGAACAAAAACGTCCATGCCGGCAGATGGGATAACGGCGCGCTGCAACATAGGTGAGCCGTCAGCGCTGGAACCAGTGCTGGACGTCATGGTGAGGGGTTGGTGTTGCGGCACGGATGCTTGGAACCATCTTCGTCTCCTGGATAGAGTGGCCCGACAAGGCCACCCGCGATGCTGGCATGCAGAAAGCCATGAAAGATCCGCGCATGGATGCCGCCAGCGAGCTGCCCTTCGATGGCAAGCGCATGATTTTCGGCGGCTTCGCACCGGTGGTCAGCCTGTCAGGCTAGGAGCGCCCCGCTTTTGCCTCTCAAGGCAAAAACGTCCGTTGGCCAAACTTTGCTACATTTCCCGCAACTGCACGTATCGGGGAACGCGCATGCATGCCAGGTTTTGGGTTCTTATGGTTTTGCCTTTGATGGCCTCAACGGCAAGCGCCACGGATATCTACAAGTGCACCGGCAGGAACGGCGCGGTTTCCTATGGGGATACACCGTGCCCCAGTCAGCAAACCACACTGTTGCACAAGGAGACAGCGGCGGAGGCTGCTCAGGCGAAACAGGAACGTATCGTCATCGCCCTCTACGCCATGGTCGATAACGGCCGCATGGATGAAGCCAGATCCTTCGCTGCCGCAAACGGTGTTACCCCTCTTTTCCAGGAGCGTATTCAAGCCAACGTCAGGCGCGAGCAAGAAAAGCGCCAACAGGAAGTGGCCAACGACGCTGAGATTCGGCGCAAGGAAGAGGCGGCAGCGCGGGCTCGCCATCAACAAGCGATGGACGAATACCAGGCGAAATGGGTGAAGGCCGACGCCGACGAGGAAAAGTTTCGCAAACAGCACTGGAGCGAGATGAAGCAACAGCACCTTCCGAAGGTGCTGCAGAGTCAATCCGCCAAGACCTTCAACGCTGCCAGGGGGAAGTGGTGCTCAGTCGGCCAGGATGGTTCTACGGTGTGCCAGTGAGCAAAGCCACGCTGCGCAATCCAGCATAGTTTGTCTAGGGCGATGCCACGGGCGTCACTTTCCTTACGCACTATTTCCATCCGTAGTGTCGTCCGCTTGCAAATCACCGATGCGCGGTCTACAGTGAACCATATGGTTCACTATCAAGCCCGCCTCGACGCAACGTTTGCCGCGCTCTCCGATGTCACCCGACGTGGTGTGCTGGAGCAGCTCGGGGCTTCAGACGCCTCCATCACCGACCTTGCCGAAAAGTTTCACATGACCCTTACGGGCATGAAGAAGCACGTCAGCATTTTGGAGCAGGCAGGGCTCGTCACCACGGAAAAGGTCGGGCGCACACGCACCTGCAAGCTGGGACTGCGCCGGCTGGAAGAAGAGGCCGCCTGGATCGAGAAGCACCGCCAACTCTGGAGCGCGCGCTTCGACGCGCTGGACGAACTTGTCGAACAGTTGAAACGCAAGGAGAAGACAAATGCCCAACGCAAAAGAAGATAGTGCCGCCGTCATGAATCGCACCGTCGTGGAACGTAAATCCGACTTCGAATTTGTTGTGACGCGAACGTTCAATGCTCCCGCACGCATCGTCTTCGAAGCGTGGAGCAAACCCGAATTGTTCACGCGCTGGTGGATTCCGAAGTCGGTGGGCATGTCACTGGTTTCGTGCGACATGGATATTCGCACCGGAGGCACGTATCGCCTCGTGTTCAGTCATCCGGACTTCGATCAACCAATGGCTTTCTTCGGCACGTACAAAGAAGTAACACCGCACAAGCGCCTTGTATGGATGAACGAGGAAAGCGATCAGGGTGCCGTGACCACGGTGACGTTCGAAGAAAACGACGGCAAGACGCTGCTTACCTTCCACGAACGCTACCCCACAAAAGAGGCCCTCGACGAAGCCCTCGCCGGCTCGGCGGAAGGCTTGCCCGAACAGTTCGCGCAGCTGGATGAGTTGCTCGCAGCCGGATCGTGACCACGCCACGGCCACCGGTACACGGAAGGGATGACGACAAAACACACGATCACCGCCGCGCCGCGTAGTTGGCGCGATGGGAGGACGATATGCTCAGGCGCGATTTCTTGAAGACCGCCATGGCGACCGCAGTACTGACTGCGGCGCTTCCCATGCAAGCCAAGAAGACGCTTGCTGCACCGAACGAGCATTTTGCCGACGTCAATGGCCAGCATCTCTTTTACAGCATCCATGGCACCGGCAAGCCGCTTATTCTTCTCCACGGCGGCATCGATCCAGACAGTTTCGGGAGCAATCTGGCTGAACTGGCCAAGCGCCAGCAGGTAATCGCCGTCCATCTCCAGGCACATGGACGCACGCCAGACAGCGAGAGGCCACTGCGCAGTGAAACCATGGGCGACGACGTTGCCGCTCTGATCAGCTATCTAAACCTTGGCAAGGCCGACGTGATGGGCTATTCGCTGGGCTCCAGCGTCGCGCTGCAAACCGCTATCCGCCATCCGAACGTGGTCGACAGGCTCGTGCTTGTGTCCGCGGCGATGAAGCAAGACGGTTTTTATCCGGAGGTGGTCGCCGCCTTCAAACAATTGGAAGCCAACGCTGCCATGCTCGGCGCTAGCGTCAAGGCATCGCCATTAGGGCAGGCTTATCCCAATGTCGATTGGATCAAGCTCTTCAAGAAGGTTGGCGACATGACCAAACGCCCCTTCGACTGGAGCGCCGACGTCGCCAAACTTCATACACGCACACTGCTGGTTTTTGCCGACGCTGACGCCATCCGACCCGAACACATGGTCGAATTGTGGAAGGCATTGGGAGGCGGCCAACGCGATGCCGGGACGGATGGCTCCCTGCGGCCCGCCAATGAACTCGCCATCGTGCCGAACGCCACCCACTACACGCTCCCCGTCGACCCGATGTTGCCGGAGATCGTCGAACGCTTTCTCGGCGCCGCGTGGAAGGCAGCAGGTTAGATGCGCGGGAGAGTTGCGTGTGCTCTTCGATGTCTTGAGCAATCGTATGTACCACGTAAGCGGATGATCAAGCGATGCTGGATCGCGCAAATGCGATTGTCCGCTAAAGCACAAGTTGTCCACGGCGGTTAAGCATAAATTGACCGTCTGGCAGAATCTGCGAGGCTGACGGGGAACGCGCTGGGTAGAGGCCATGGCTCGAAATCGGCCAGAGTGAATTCCAACTCCCGTTCCCCAAGGGTGCTTCACGCTGCTACATGTTGGCTACGTTTCACCGGCCCACCCACTTTACGAAGTGCCCGCTGCTACGCAGCCGAGAAGATGCGTCCAGCGGCGGGGCTGGTTATATCGCCTTCGCTTGCGGTGCCCACTGCGCTGCGAACGCCTTGGCATGGAGGGCGGCCGTGAAGGCCTGCACGTGATAATCGGCCAGGCGATGAACATGGAAGGAGTCCTGCCCAAGCATCTGATCCAGTTCCGCGCGATCCTGGCAGTGGGCCAGAATCAGGCCGCCCGCACCTGAGTCGAGAGGACCCGCGACAAGGATTCGTCCGGCTCGCGCATGGCCGATCAGCCACGCGCGATGGGTGTCGAGCTGCGCTTCAATCTCAGCGGCAGCACGCAGATAGGTGAGCGTAACGACATAAAGCATGGCAAACGCTCCTCAGGCCAAGGCGAGTTCATCGGTGAAGGCCGCCACGGCTGCGTGCGCCGCCCGGATGGACAGGTCGCGAAGCTCCGCGCCCTTGCTGAGCTGTTCCGCGCGCAAGAAATGCACGTCGGTAATACCAAGAAAGCCAAACATGGCCTTCAGGTAAGCCTCCTGGAAATCCATGGCCATGGCAGGGCCTTCGGAGTACATGCCGCCGCGAGTGGAGGCGATCACTACCTTCTTGCCATTCGCCAGACCGACAGGGCCTTGGGAGGTGTATTGAAAAGTCCGGCCCGGTTGCGTTACGCGGTCAATCCAGGCCTTGAGCTGGCTGGCCACCGAAAAGTTGTACATCGGTGCGCCAATCACGATTACGTCGCTGGTCAGCAGTTCTTTGACCAATGCTTCCGACCGGGCGTGCTCGGCGAGGGCGGCTTGATCGAATTCGCTTGCACCGATCGGACGAAAGCCTGCGGCGATCGGGCCGTCCAAATGGGGAATCGGATCAGCGATCAGATCTCGGTAGACGACCGTGGCCTGAGGGTTCTGCCGGCGGAACGCGTCGACGATGGCGGCACTCATGCCGCGTGATGCCGATGCATCGCCCAGAATGCTGGAATCGAGATGAAGAAGCTGCATGAGGTTTTCTCCTGATGGCGAGTTGGCGGCTATCCGCGTGCAGGCGCAAGCGGACGAGTCGGGTAAGCAGATCCCGCCGCCGCAGACGCGGCGCGAGAATCCGAAGTGGAGACGCCGAAAGGGCGGGGCGTCAGTGGCCGGCTGTCGCGGCGGCCTGTTCGATCAGGCGGACGACGTCCTTGGGATGGGAAATGAGCGACATGTGGCTCGACGCCAAGGTGATACGGTGCGCGCCGATCTGGTCAGCCATCTTGCGTTGCACAGGCGTAGGTAGCGCGTGGTCGCCATTGGTCACCAGATACCAGGTGGGCTTATCGCGCCACGCCGCGTGCGTGATCTTGCCGTCGAAGGTGGCCGTGGCAATGGGAGGCGCCACCGAGGCGAGCAGCTTGACCCTGTCATCGCGGACATCGCCGGCCATCACATGCTTGAATGCCGCTGGATCGTCCAGCCAGATCAACCCGTACTCATCCGGCTTCATGCCGGTCATGGGTGAGCGAAGGCGGTCGAGCAGCGTGTTGACCGACTCGCCACTGTCCGGCACCAACGCGGAAAGGTAGACGATACCCTTGACGTTCGCTGCGTTGCCCGCCTCCGTGACGACAGCGCCCGCCCACGAATGTCCCACCAGAATGACGTCCCCATGCTGGCGTGCCAGGACGCGCTGTGTTGCCGTGACATCGTCGGCCAGCGACGTCAGCGGATTTTGCACGGCGGTGGCGTGGTAGCCGTCGCGCTGAAGCAGCGCAATGACATCGGACCAGCTGGAGCCGTCGGCGAATGCCCCATGCACCAGCACGACGTTGCGGATCGGCTGGTTGGCGTAGGCAGGCAGAGACGGTCCAGCGAGGGCCATCATGAGTGCGATCAAGACCAGTCGATATGAGCGCAGCCGCGACGGCACTTTTTTGCTGAAGAAGGGCATGGTTTTTACTCCGGTTGTACGCGTGTGGTTGACCATGCACATCAGGCCATCGCCTTGCGGACCATGGCGCTGTCGGCGAATTGCTGCATTTCGACGATCTTGTTGTTCTCCAGGCGGTACAGGTGTGCGAATGACGCCTGCATGGCCTTGCCTGTCTGTCGATAGATGCCCGAATACACGCCAAACGCAGCGACGCGATCGCCGTCGGCCAGATAAGTGTGCACAGTGGCGCGATAGTCGATCCATTCGGTGGCAAGTCGATGGAAGACCTCAGTGGAGATCGCCTCCGGGCCGACATAGGTGCCTGCGTAGGGGAAGCCCGCCGCCTCCGTCCAGATCGCGTCTGGCGCCAACGCATCGAGGAGGTGCTTGCCGTTCTCCTCGGCGCTTCCCTCGTAGGTAGAGCGAATGATGTCCAAACAGGTATTCATGGCCATCAACCCCACTTCATTTCGCCCGTGGCGACCTTGGCGCCGATGTCCAATGCGATGCCCATGTCGGCATGGGGATAGCGGCGTTGCATGGCGGCGATCAGCGCGTTGCTTTCCTGGGCCTTCGCCAACTCCTCTTCGAATGCGAGCAGGTAGTCGCGCGTATAGGCGATCGCGGAAGCATCCACGGCGGAAGCGGGCTGCATATGGCCAGGCACCACCACGGCGGGATTGCGAGCAGCCATGGCTTCAAGGTTGTCCACCCAGGCGGCGCGGCCTTCTGCGGTCGCCGTGTCCGCGGTCCATACGTGCAAGTCGGCAAATACCAGCACGCCGCCGAAAATGGCTCCCAGCGACGGCACCCATAAGGAGCGGCGGTTGCTCAGGCCATGGGCGGGAACGATGTGAATGGACTCCCCCTCGAGGCCGAGCGACTCGCCATCGAACGCTTCCGGCAGCACGATTTGCTGCAGCGACTGCGGGCCGTTGTGACCGAGTTTCGGCCCCCAGACGGCAAGCTTTTTTTCCACGCTTTCACGGATCGCAGCGATCGTGGCGGAAGCGGCGAGGATGCGCGCCTGCGGGAACATCTGCCTGATCGGAAGCAGGCCGAAGTAATAATCCGGATCGCTTTGGCTGATATAGATGGTGCCGAGCGTCTTGCCGTTGGCACGGATGGCATCGGCAAGCGCCGCGCCATCGGAAAAGCTGAATCCCGCGTCGATCAGCAGCGCTTCGTTGGCGCCGGAGATCAGCACCGGCGCCCGGAAGAAGCCACTTTCACCGGCTGGAAAATGTCGCCACGCCAGCGCCTGACTGGTCGTGCCGGATACGTGAGGTGTTGCCTTCGACATGGCTGACTCCTGAGGGCGGATGGGGGTTGGATCAGGCGGCGCGCAGTTGATCGAGCAGCGCACTCGGATGGGTGTAGATCGCACTGGTGTTCAATAAGGTGCGCGTTGCGCCGGTCTGCAGAACGAGGGTCGGCACGCCATGCGCGCCGAGTTCGCCCATCCATGCATTGGCGCGGGCGGTGCGCGCATGATGAGCGGCGAGCAGTGCGGGCGATCCTTGTTCGAGCTGCATCGCGGCGTCGGCAAGACTCCTTTGCTGGAGCAGATCCGCGAGGACGCGCAGGTCGGTGATGTCCCGGCCTTCGACATAACGCGCCGCCTGCATCGCCTTGAGCATCTCCAGCTCCCTCGCAGGCTCGGTCAGCGACACGGCGGTGAGCGCGACCGTGGCCGGCCCGCTGTCGAACAGCCGGGTGCGATCCGCGAGCACCTGGCTCCGATAGCGCTCAGTGAAGGGCTGCCCGGTCAGCCGCTCGATGCGTTGATCGTTGGACCAGGCATAGTCGGCAAAGCCCTCATCCATCGGGCGTGCACGCTCACCGGAAAACAGACCCGTGGGGAGCGGCTCGACCCGGAGGTCCGCCTCGGTGGCAAGTGCCGCCAGAGCCGGCATGGCGCCGTAGCACCAGCCGCAAAGCGGGTCAAAGAGATAGTGGAGCGTCTTGATCATACGTTTCTCCCAGGCGTGCTGCGCATCCTAGGCATCGCCCATTGACTTATAAATCCCAGCCAAATACACAAACTGTTTGCTAACGGCATACAAATGGGGGAGCCATGGCCGGATGGGGAAATCTGAAGCGGATTGCCTATTTCGCGGCGGTGGTGGAGACGGGTTCTTTCACTGCCGCCGCAGAGCGGCTGGGCATTACCAAGGCCGTGGTCAGCCAACAGGTGGCGCGCCTGGAAGCGGAGTTCCGCACGGCCTTGCTGTTCAGAACCACCAGGAAGGTGCGGCCCACCGAGGCCGGGCAGGCGTTTTATCAACGCTGCGTCCTCATCTTGCGCGAGACCGAGGATGCGTTCGGCG
The DNA here is from genome assembly GCF_035277725.1 of Dyella sp. Classification (GTDB taxonomy): domain Bacteria; phylum Pseudomonadota; class Gammaproteobacteria; order Xanthomonadales; family Rhodanobacteraceae; genus Dyella_B. The sequence goes on from NZ_DATEJY010000127.1 coordinate 38,314, forward strand.
AGCTGGCCGAAGCGGCCGGCGAACCTTCCGGCCTGCTGCGGCTTACCGCGCCGCTCGATTACGGGATTGGCGTGGTTGTCCCTGCCATTGCCGACTTCATGCAGCGATACCCCCAATGCAAGGTCGACGCGGTGCTGAGCGATCAGACGTTGGACATGATGGCGCGGAACATCGAGCTGGCGGTCCGGGTTGGCTGGCTCACCGATAGCCATCTGCAGGCGCGGCGCATAGGTACGTTCCGGCAGTTGCTGGTGGCCCCGCCGCAGTTGCGGGCTCGCGTCGAGCGCATGCAGGTACCGGAGGACATCAGCCAGTTGCCCTTTGTCGCCAACACGGTGCTGCGCGAGCCGCTACGCTGGCATTTCTCCTTGAACGAACTCGAACAGCGCGAGGTCAACTTGCAGGTATCCCTCTCGCTCGATGCCACGCTGCCGGTGCGCGAAGCCGTGCTGCTCGGCGCGGGGCTTTCCGTGCTGCCCGATTACGCTATCGCCGACGATCTGGCCGCGGGCAGGTTGATTCACGTATTGCCGCGCTGGAGTTTGCCCTCCGGCAGTATCCACGTGGTGTTTCCGACCGCGCGCTTCCGTCCACCGAAGGTGCGTGCCTTTGTCGAACTTCTGGCCCAACGAGCTTCCGGCGAGCGAGGGCCTGGCTAACCTTCGAGCGATCCAGACTGCGTGCTGCGAAACTGATCGATTTATCCCGTTGCGTGATGCCTGTGCAAGCCGTTGCGGTCATCCAAGGCCTAGCAAAGCATTGAAGAACTCAAAGATTATGGTGTTATTCCTGGCGAAAGCCGAAAAAGTAGGAATAATTTTTCCGATTCTTCGTCAGATTGTTGAACGAGTTTGGCAGGGAAGCGGTTGTCGCGTTCTTGCATGAGCTGATTCGCTTCCGACCCGTAGGAAGGCTTATTCAAGCCTCTGATGGCCGAGTGGTCGAGCTTCGCGCCCGGTCCGACGGAGTTCATCGCCGAAGGCGACACGGTGGTATCGCTGGGCGTGTTCACCGGCAAGCACGGCGCTACGGGTAAATCCGTGCAGGCGCACTATGCGCACTTTTGGGACGTAAAGGCCGGCAAGATTGCGCGCTTCCGTCAGTACATCGACACGCTAGCTGTGGCTGAGGCGCGTTGCTGATGAGTTGACTAGAAGGCGATTAGATGCGTCGCCGACGGTAGTGTCGGCGGTGCGTGCACCTACCAGGAATGATCAGGCGACCTACAAATTCTGATCAGAGGACCGCCGCTTTTAAATCGCGCTACCGACCCTGATCGCTTTAATGGTCATGATCAGCACCTCATATTCACTATCAGGCTCATAACTGACCACATCGCGAACTATCCGGCCTGACATCGTCATCGGCAGAATGAACGCGAGGTTTGTTCCTACGGCACCAAGGCATTCGCGTACCACATCGATCTTCATGTCGTAGCACACGCTATCGCCGTCATTTTTATCTACGCGGGCTGGGTCCATGTCGCTTCAATATCATCCTTGACGGCATCGTCAACCTCTGCCGCGGATACACCCGTAAGCTCGCTGACTCGGCCATGCCGCATTCCGTAGAAATGGCCGCTGCGTCTATAGGTGGCCGTCCAGGTGACGCGGTCTGAACTCGCTTGTTCGTAGTCGCCTTCGTACGTAAATCCGTTCTTCGTCTTGCCGGAAACGCTGGTCATGATCACCGCCCCTGAGATAGTCGTGGCCCCAGCGTAGTCCGTTTTAGGAGGCGCGACGTTGTCATCAGCAATGGTCAGTTTGCATCCATTGGGTCAAACCTAGACCGGTGTCGTGATGGTGTCAGTAATCTGGGCAATCGATAGAGATGATGAGGGCATCCGATCTATAGAGATCCTGCGCTCATCAGTTTTGCCGACGAATTGCTTGCCTGACAGATTACCCTGAACTAACAAATGTAGGCGCATGATACTCAAGCGCCGGGAAAGTAAACCTTCTCCTTGGCAGGCGTCTCAGCCACGCGGTCCTATACCCTAACGCCAACTGAGTAATTCTTCGACTTAACGTCGGAGTTGCGGCTTCGGCTGCTCAAAATCCGCCATGCGGATTACCACTCTAGGCGAACTCATGTCTACTCATGACTCCAGTACCTCGCAAGTTTCCTCCAAGAATATCGTCGATACAGCGGCAGCGAATGGTTCATTCCATTCACTGGGCAAGGCCCTCGAAGCCGCGGATCTGAGCCGCGTTCTGAAAGGTTCCGGTCCCTATACCTTCTTTGCGCCAACGGATGCCGCATTCGAAAAGCTGCCCAAGGGCACGCTCGAAAACTGGCTGAAGCCGGAGAATAAGGCGGAATTGATTTCCGTATTGAAGTACCACGTTCTGCCGGGTCGTGCATTGGCGGTTGATGTCGAGAAATTGACGGAACCAAAGATGATGCAGGGCCAAAGCGCGGCGATAAAGAAGGATGGCGAGACGCTCAGCATCGGCGGCGCCGTCATCACTCAGCCGGACATCGCATCGAGCAATGGCATCATCCACGGTATCGATACGGTCATCGTGCCAACCAAGCGCTGAGCAACAGAGGGTCGTGGCGGGGCGACCTCGCCACGTCGCATCGACTGAACACGCCATGGACGGCTTCGGTGGCTGCTGGGGAGCTTGTGGGATGCGGATGAGGATTGTTTTATGCCAAGCATTTCCGTAAGCGAGAATTATCGTGGCTATCAAATTATCGCCACCGGCGAGTTCTGCGAGATTCTCCACGATAAAGGCCGGATCGACCGCTTTGCGCGCGAGTACTTGCGCATGGATATTCCTGCCGGGATGGCGCTAGCGTTGCTCATCGATGAAGCGAAAGAGCGTGTCGACGCGATCTTCAGCGCTGCTGCATGCCCATTGCGCGTGCCGGAGCGTCGTTCATGGAGAAATAAACCGCTTGCCAGGTGAGTGAGCCGTTCTGGCTTGCCGCCATCGAGGATCGCCGTATGTCCGCCTACCTTCAGAACCACTTCACCTTTACCGACGACGCACTCCGCACTTTGGGCGTGGAGCCGGACATCCAGATTGGCATGGCCCCGTATAAAGAGGGCTTTCCCGTGCCCTGCCAGGGCGATCTGGTGCAAGTCATGGTCAATGGTAAATCACGGCAATTTGTTGTCGTCTTCCGACAGTTTATCTATCAATCCGCGGAAGAGATGAACATCCGGTACGTTCTGGACGCCATTCGGTAACCCTGGGTTTGCTGCCTTGAGACATCGGGGTCCATATCGGCGGAGGGGTCACCAGCAGACTATTTCGCAGGAGAGGCAATGAGCACTCATGTCAACAACCACACCCCGACAGTCAATCTTGTCGATTCGATGGCTTCCCTGGGGTCGTTCGTCGTGTTGCGAAGGGCGCTGGATGTCGCAGGGCTTAGCGTGATGCTGAGTGCTTCAGGCAATTTCAACCTTCATGGGGAATATCCGGAAATTGGAAGGGATTACTTGACCTGGACGACGACCTTTCCTTTCGCGCGACCCGTTTCAACGTAGGCCAAGGCCTCGTTGGTCTGCTCGAAGGGGAAGACACGATCCATCGCGGGGCGGATGGCGCCGTCCTCGATAAGCCGAGTGAGTTCGCGCAACTGCTGACCGCTGGCCCGCATGAAGAGGAACCCATACTTCAGATTGCGACGGACCGCCTCCTTCCTGACTTTGGCGCTCAGTAGGCGAACGATGAGGCGAACAAACCACGGTGCGCCGATACCGCTAGCGAAGGTGGGATCAGGTGGCCCGGAAATGGAGATGAGTTGTCCGCCAGGCCGTAGTACGCGCAGCGATTTCTGAAGCGCTGCCGCATCCTGGCTATGCAGGACCACGTCATAGTTCTGAAGCACTTTCTCGAAGTCGTCTTTCTTGTAGTCGATGATGACGTCCGCCCCGAGGCTCTTCACCAAGTCGATATTGGTGCTGCTCGTGGTGGTCGCGACAGTAGCCCCGATATGCTTGGCCAACTGGATGGCGAAGGTGCCGACGCCACCGGAGCCTGCCTGGATGAAAACCTTCTGCGCCTTCTTGAGATGCGCTCGTTCCACCAAAACCTGCCATGCGGTCAAGCCAACCAGCGGAATCGACGCCGCCTCTTCCATGGTGAGGTTCTTGGGTTTGGGTGCTACGTCGTTTTCGTTCACCGCGACGAATTGCGCGAAGGAACCGATACGATGGTCGGCTGGCCGCGCATACACTTCATCGCCGACGCTGAACTGCCGAACCCGCGACCCGACGCGAGTCACGACGCCGGCGACATCGTGACCTAATGCCAACGGCAGTCGGTAAGGCAGGATGAGCTTGAACTCGCCGCTTTTGATCTTGGAGTCCAGCAGATTCACACCGGCTGCGTGCACCTCGATCAGCACCTCGTTATCCCGGAGCTCAGGCATTGACACGTCAGCAAGCCGCATAGGCTCTTTCTTGCTGTATCGATCGACCAGGAAAGCTTTCATGTTTTTTTCTCTCGTAGATGTTTTCAGCAAGGGCTTAGTGAGCTTCCAGGCGCAGATCTTTTCGAACTCCCGCATCCAGCACGCTGGCAGGGGCAAATCGGCGTAGCCATCGCATCCGGCTAGCCAATCCTGGCGCGTAGCGGATCTTCGGCCTATCAGCTAGAGCCGCCTTAAGCACCATCTCGGCGACGACCTCCGGCCCATCGGCGCCGACCAATACCTCTTTGACGCGGCGCTCCACACTCGTGCGGACCTCGCGATATACGTCAAGCGGGGTGTCGGGTTTCATCAGATTCGAATCGAAGGAGGTATTGATGTAGGCGGGCTCAACTACCGAGACGCGCACACCCAGCGTGCGTAGTTCATGGTCGAGTGCTTCCGAATAACCGGCCACCGCGTGCTTGGTGGCTGAATACAGCGCCATATAAGGCATGGGCAGGAAACCAAGCACCGAGCCGATATTGATGATGCGGCCACTGCTTTGCTGTCGCATGTGGGGCACGGCAGCACGCGTCATGCGCACGATGCCCATGAAGTTGGTATCGAAGATTGCCTGCGCCTGTTCGACGGAGCTTTCTTCCGCACCCGCCGGGGCCACGCCGAAGCCGGCGTTATTGACGAGCAGGTCGATACGTCCAGCCTGCCGGATGACGGCCTCCACGCATGCCTGAACGGACTCATCGCGCGTGACGTCGAGGGGCAGCATTTCAAACGATCTCCCCGACGGAGCGGGGCGCCGGCTGGTGCCGAACACCGTGTACCCCGCAAGGGTGAGCCGGTCTGCTGTGGCTTCCCCGATACCGGAAGACGCCCCGGTCACAAGGGCGACGCCTTTGCCTTGCTTGTTCATGTTTCAAATTCCGCTGAGAGGGGCTGTTTGTCGATAGTTACTACTAATTCGATATCGACTATACTGCGGCCTTCTGCGGAAGTCACTATCGAAATGATATGAATGATGAAATTGTTTGCAGCGAACCCTGTCCGATCGCTCGTAGCCTGGCCGTCGCGGGAGACGCCTGGAGCATCCTGATCCTGCGCGACGCCCATGCAGGGCTTACGCGCTTTGATCAATTTCGGAAGAGCTTGGGGATCGCGCCAACCATCCTGACTCGGCGGTTGGCCACACTGACGGACGAGGGCATGCTGGAGAAGCACCGCTACTCCGAGCACCCCCCACGTGAGGAATACCGACTAACGACCGCCGGGCGCGATTTCCTACCGATCCTCTTCATGATCGGAGCGTGGGGGCGCAAACACCGTAAGGGCGGCGAGTTGACTCAATTCCTCGACGAGCAAACTGGGACCGAGATCAAGGCAATAGCTGTCGACGAGGTGACCGGCGCCAAGATCGGAACGCGACCGATCCGCATTGTTGCCCCGAAGGAGAATGCGCGTTAGGTCAAACCTTGGATACTAGAGGTACTTGCGGAGGCGTGATTTAGTCGGGCAGGAAGTCAGATATGTCCCGGCACTATCAGGACATTTATATGCGGCCGCGCCGATAGTTTTTGGTTTTTGGCAGGGAGGCAGTTGTCGCGTTCTTGGATGAGCTGATTGGTAGCTGCAACGAAGCTAAATTGAAGCGCAGTGTCGAGACGATGCTGTTCTGGGCTCGGCGGCATGAATAGGCAACGGCCGCTTTCGATCCGGAGCGGACCTAAGTGACTAGAGAACCAAGAGATGCCAGGGGGAACGTAATGAGCGGTCATGCAATCTGCATATCTGTCGCCGTACTTGCCTTGATGTGCGCTGATGTCGCCTTTGCCGACGACATCCCCGCCAAGAATGGGGCTACGGCCCAATGGATGATCGAAAAGGAAAGGGCTTGGGCCAACATGGCCTGTGG
>NZ_DATEJY010000128.1:0-9575 GCF_035277725.1 Dyella sp.
AAATCGACGGGATAGCCTTGGGGCAACACCGGGCCGAGATCGGCCAGGCCGGGATTCGCGGCCAGCGTCGCTTCAGTCACACTCGCAGTACGCCCCAGCACGCGCTGGCACAGCGCATCGAGCGTCTCGCCCTGCAGCGCGCGCACGATCATCAAAGGAGCTCCACTGTGGCGCGCGGACGACCCAGAATGTCGCGGATGGCGTAGCGCGCCTGGCGGCGGTAATCATCAACAGACAGTTCCATCACTTCGGCGCGGCGCTGCCCCGCATCGGTGCTGTCGATGTCGCGGTAGCGCTCGATCAATTCGGCTTTGGCGGTCGCATACACAGCGCGCTGATAGAGCAACACGAGCCGCGAGGTATCACCGATCACCTTACTCGGCACGTCCGCGAGGGACGTGCGCCCCAGCGCCTCCTGCTGCTGTTGCCACGCGTCCAACTCGTCCTCCACCGCCGACATCGCCAGCGCGATGCACTCGGTGAGGCGCGCATCGGTGACGGTGCCGTCCAGGCGCAGCACGGCGCGTACGTCGGCGAGCGCGATCGGGGGATACCACGCACCCGACCGGATCGTGGTGGATTCCGCAATGGGTGCGGTAGCGACAAAGCCGGACATCGGGATCTCTTCGATAAGGTGCGGCGGTGGTCGGTGGGTCATCCGGATGGGAGAGAGGTCATCGGGTGCCCACCGAGCCGCCGCGGCGCTCGGGGCGAGCTCAGGTCGCAGTGACAAGCTGTTTCTGCAGCTTGCTGATCTCGGTCTTGATGCCGAGTCGCGGATTCAGACGCAGCGCGTGCTGCAGGTGATCGAGCGCTTGCGTGGGCACGGTGTCGCGCAGCGCCAGGCCAATGGCCTTGTGCAGCTTGGCCCGCACTTCATCGGGCATGTCGCGCCCGTCGGTCAGTTGGCCGACGCGCAAGAGCTGCTCGACGGTGACCGTGGTGCCGGGCTTCTCGTACTGATCGGCGATCTCTTCGACCACCAGCGTGGCGACGTCACGCTGGTAGTGCTCGGGCAACTTCAGGTCATGCTTCAGAAGATGCGCGGCCATGTCGAGCGCGGACTCCAGCGCACCGGTGTCGATGTGCCACACCATCAGCGTGGCAAAGACATCGTCCTGTACCGGCTGATCGGCTTCCAGTACACCCGCGATCCACGCGGCATATTCCGGTAGGCGTTGACGCTTGACGGCGATCTTCTGCTGGATCGACTGGATACTCTTCAGCACGCGCTTGTCTTCGGCGAGCTTGGCAAGCATCAGGTCGTAGGCGCTGCCGGTGAGCTGACGTGTACCGGTGCTGGCGGCCAGGCTCGCGGCCTGGGTCGCCAACACACGCTCCCGATGCCGCATGGCGGGGCTGGTCATCGTGGCGGTCCTCAATGCTTGAGCTCGATGTTTTCGAACAGCGCCACGGTGCCGTAGTGCTCGACCACGTAGGCATCGTTGGAGGATTCGTAGTTCTCGATCTGGTCGCGCTCCGGCCGGTCGCGCAACAACCGTCGGCGCGCGCCTTCCTGCCAGTAGATGGAGAGGTTGCTGAGCGGCGTCACCAGCACGGCGTTGTCCGGAAAGCCCGGGACGCGGATGGCCGGCAGGCCGCCCATCGCTTCGCGGCTGATCAGGATGTCGCTGGCCAACTCGTCCGTCGCGCGCTGGTCGCGGTTGAGCTTGGCGAACATCTTGTCGTGCAGCAGCTTGCGCCCGCAGATGGCCACGAGGTCCGTCGCATCGCGATACGGTTCATCGAGCAGCATTACCGCGTCGTAGACCAGCGCGTCGATATTGGCGTAGTCGCACCCGGCGACCGTGCCGACCTGGATTTTTCCTGCGGTCGCGCCTTCTTTCATCCAGTGGCTGGGTGCCTCGGTGCGGATGTGCTGCAACCAGCCGATGTTCACGTCCTGCAGCAGCGGGTTGGCGGCGCGATCCGTGTCGGCGGCGACCTTCACGCCGTTGAAGCCGATCAGGATGCGATCCAGCGCCTGGCGCTTGATGATGGCGTCGCGCAGGCGCGTCTGGAAATCGGGGAATTTCGCCCACGCATCGATCTGCTGGTACTTGATCAAGGTGTCGAAGTCGGTCTTCTCGCAGCGATAGCCCTGATTCTTGAGATCGCTGACGTCGCGCGGCATACGGTCCTTGGTGCGCGTATCGGTGCGCCCGGCAATGGTGCCGGTGACACCGAGCATCACTTTCTCGCCTTCCTGTTCCTGCACGCCGATGACGTTGATCTTGCTCAGGAACTCGCTGCTGGCCTGCAGCTGGTTTTCCAGCGTCTGCTGCACGGTCGGCGTGACGCTGAATTTGGACGCGGCGCTGTCCACGCCATTGAGCTGGGCCACGCGTTCCGCGTAGGCGTTGAAAAGGCGGCGGGTATCGTTACGCATGAAGGCTCCGGGACGGGCAGGCGAAAATCGGAAAAGAAAGCGAGTGCAGATCAGCAGTCGGTTTGCAGGACGCCGCTGCCGCCGGTGGCGGGCGGGCGCGGGGTGAAGGCGGGGGTGGCGTCGAGTTCGGCGCGCAGCGTGGTGAAGGCCGTCGCGGTCTCCTTGCCGGCTTGCTCGATGGCATCCAGGCGGCGCGTGAAAGCGCTGAGCTGATCGGCGAACTGCTGCGTGGTCGTGGTCGAATGCGTGGCCAACTGTTCCAGTGCATCGGTCAGGCCATTCAAGGCATCGCCCAGCTCGGCGAACTGCGCATCCTGCACCTTGGCTTTGCCGGTGAGCTTGGCCAGGCGCTCCTTGATCGCGGCGAACAGCGTCGTGGTGGGGTTATCCGATTCCTCTTCCCACTCGATCTCGATCGGCTCGGCAGCAGTGAACAGGTTGTCCGGTGATTGCTTGCGGCTCGCGAGCGGATTGGCGGAGGCCTGCGCGGCAAAGGTCAGCATGTCGGTGCCAAGACTGGCCGGACTGTCGGTGACACCCAGGCCCACCAGGTAGGCGCGGCCGGTGCTGGCGAATTTCGGATTGACCTCGATGCTGCTGTAAATCTTCTGCTTGGCCTTGGTCATGCTGACGAGATCGGCCGTGGGCTCGATCTGCGCAAACAGGGCCAGCTTGCCCTTGAGATCACCGTCGGTGATTTCCTCAGCCTTCACTGCCGTCACATCGCCGTACGCCTTGAACGGACCGTCCGGCATCAGGCCACGGATGTGCTCGAGGAAGATGCGTGCACCGTAGGTGTGCGGGTTGTAGGTCGCCGCGATATCGCTGATCCAACTGCGCTCCATCGTGCGGCCATCGGTGGTCGCGCCTTCGACAGCAACGCGGAAGAATTTGCTTTTGGCCATGGCCGACACCTCGTGAACGCAGCGATGTAAAAGGACGGGGCCATCCTCGACACCGCACGTCATGCGAGCAACGCGATAGCGCGGTACCAATCCACTGGTACCCAGCGCTAAGCGATCGAGTCGAACGCGCGCGGGCGACGATGCGCGCATGGTGATCCCGTCCCCTGAAATCGATCAGCGCCGCAGTGCGCGTGCCCTTTATTGGCAAGGGTGGCGTGTGTCGGACATCGCACAAACGATGGGGATCGCACGCACCACGGTGGAGTCGTGGAAGACGCGCGATGCCTGGGACAAGGCGCCCGTGATTGAGCGCGTCGAAACCTGCATCGAAGCACGCATGGTGCAGTTAGTCGCCAAGGATCCAAAAACCGGCAGCGACTACAAGGAAATCGATCTGCTCGGCCGTCAGATCGAACGCCTGGCGCGCGTGCGCCGCTACGAGGCGCCTGGCGGCAACGAAGCGGATCTCAACCCCAACGTCGAAGCGCGCAACGCCGGTCCGAAGAAACAATCCAAGCGCAACACCTTCAGCGAGGAACAGGTCGAGCACCTGCGCAAAACCTTCCTCGATTCGCTGTTCGAGTACCAGCACACCTGTCATCGCGCGGCGGACGAACGCACGCGCATGATCCTCAAAAGCCGCCAGATCGGTGCGACGTGGTATTTCGCGCGCGAGGCGCTCTTTGATGCGATCAGCACCGGGCGCAACCAGATCTTCCTGTCAGCCAGCAAAGCGCAGGCGCACATCTTCAAGCAGTACATCCGCCAGTTCGCGCTGGAGACCTGTGACATCGACCTCAAAGGCGATCCGATCGTGCTGTGGAACGGGGCGCACCTGTACTTCCTCGGCCAGAACGCACGCACCGCGCAGGGCTATCACGGCAACTTCTACTACGACGAGTTCTTCTGGACCTGCAATTTCGAGGAGATCAACAAGGTCGCCTCCGGCATGGCCATGCACAAGCAGTGGCGCAAGACCTACTTCTCCACACCGAGCGCCAAGAGCCATCTCGCGTACCCGTACTGGACCGGTGATCGCTACAACCGACGCCGACCGAAGGATCAACGATTAGACATCGTCACTACGCATGAAGCGCTGGTCGGTGGCCTGCGCTGCCCGGACAAGGTCTGGCGGCAGATCGTGACGATCGAGGATGCCGAGCGCGGCGGCTGCAACCTATTCGATCTGGATGAGCTGCGCATCGAGTACACGCCGGACGAATTCGCCAACCTCCTGATGTGCCAGTTCCTGGATGACGGGGACAGCCTCTTTACGCTGGCGATGATGCAGGGCTGCATGGTCGACAGCTGGGTGGACTGGACCGATCTGCAACCGCTGGCGATGCGTCCGTTCGGGTATGCGCCGGTATGGATCGGCTATGACCCCTCCTTGGGCGAGGGCGGCGATAGCGCGGGCTTGGTGGTGGTGGCGCCGCCCAGCAAGCCCGGCGGGAAATTCCGCGTGTTGGAGCGGCATCGCCTGAAAGGGATGGATTTCGAGGCGCAGGCCGAATTCATCCGAAAGATCACGAAACGCTACAGCGTGACGTACATCGGCATCGACGGCACCGGTATTGGCGCGGCCGTGCATCAGTTGGTGGTCCAGTTTTTCCCGCTCGCACGGAAGATTGTGTATTCACCCGATGCCAAAGCACAGATGGTGATGAAGGCGCAGAACGTGATCGGCAAAGGGCGCCTCGAGTTCGACGCCGGCTGGACGGACCTCGCCCAATCGTTCATGGCCATCCGCAAAACGCTCAGCCACAGCGGCCGCCAGGTGACCTACACCGCCGGCCGCACCGAAGAGACGGGCCACGCGGATCTCGCGTGGGCCTGCATGCATGCCCTGATCAACGAACCCCTGGAAGGCGCCACGGCGCGTAATACCAGTTTGCTGGAGATTTTCTGATGAGTGAGTCCGTAACGATGCCACGCGTTGAAGCGTTTGCGTTCGGCGATCCAACGCCCGTGCTCGATGGGCGTGAAGTGCTCGAGTATATGGAGGCGTGGCGTAACGGGAAGTGGTACGAGCCGCCGGTATCGCTGGAAGGACTGGCACGGTCGTTTCGTGCAACACCGCACCACTCATCCGCGATCTATGTGAAACGAAACATTCTTGTGTCGTCGTTCAAGCCGCATCGCTTGTTGAGTCGCGAAGCGTTTGCACGTTACGTGCTCGACTACCTGGTGTTCGGCAACAGCTATCTGGAAGCACCCAAGAATCGGTTGGGCAAAGTACAGCCGTTGCAGCCGGCGCTGGCGAAATACATGCGCCGCGGGTGTGATGACCTGGACGCCTACTTCATGGTGAAAGGCTGGAAGACGGAGTACGAGTTCGCGCCGGGCTCGGTGTTCCACCTACGCGAGCCGGACGTGCATCAGGAAATCTATGGTGTGCCGGAATACCTGGCGGCGTTGCAAAGTGCTTGGCTCAATGAGTCGGGTACGCTGTTTCGTCGGAAGTATTACCTCAACGGCTCGCACGCCGGATACATTCTTTACCTCACCGATGCGCTGTCGGACGAAGCGCAGGTCGATGCGATCAAGACGGCGCTCAAGAACAGCAAGGGGCCGGGGAATTTTCGGAACCTCTTCATGTATGCGCCCGGTGGCAAGAAGGATGGGCTTCAACTGATGCCGATCAGCGAAGTGGCTGCCAAGGATGAGTTCTTCAACATCAAGAATGTGACTAGGGATGATGTGCTTGCTGCACATCGTGTCCCGCCGCAGTTGCTTGGCTTGGTGCCGACGGGCACCACCGGGTTTGGTTCGGTGGTGCCTGCTGCGCAGGTGTTTGCGATTAATGAGTTGCTACCGCTGCAAGCACGCCTAAAGGAACTCAATGATTGGATAGGGGATGAAATAGTTACTTTCGCTCCTTACTTGATAACTGAGCCATAAAGTAATGACCTTGTCCCTCTCCCACGAAAGCCTAGCTAGCCAATTCAAGTCACCACATCGAGGTCTACCGTAGTCGTCAGCGGATCTACTCGATGGGTTTCGCGGCCCTGTAGAGTTGGAGCTGCGACATGTCCTTTAACTGTTTGTCCGTGATTCATAGGCAAGATTAGACTTGCATATCCTGATTTGCTTGGCGGGTTGAAATGGTAACCCCGACAATCGCTGCAATGTACAACGGATTATTATTCCAGCCGACAAGCTGGATAAGCGCCCTTGTCACCGTCTCAAAGGACGTTCCAATAACCATCCAAAGAAGTATGCCTCCAATGTGCCACATATTGCATCCAGTGCCACCTCCAGCCAGTTTATCGCCCCATAAGACAGACGAAATAATGATTGCAGAAAACTGCAACCGTAGTGAACGGCTAACGAGAAAGGAAACGTCACATAGGCGATCACATCCGTAGCTTGCCATGCTCCTTTTAAAAATGAGATGACGCACCAAAAGCAAAAGGCCGCAAACAGAGCGGCAAACGCTAAACCGGTTTTGGATAGCCTCTTCACCATGGGACTGCCTGCAATCTAGTTACTCCGAGATTACCGAAACCCGCCAAATCACCCAGAGTACGCCCGAGCGTGTCTGGCAAAACACCCGCACCTGGATCCATATAACGAAGACCTCCTGCATTTAGGGCATCGTAAACTGATGACGAGCACTTCGTTGTTGTTGAGCTCGAGAAGATAAACCATTTTGGCTTGGCCGCCTCACCCGACGCGGCAGAATTTAGCCCCTCATCATCTGGTACGTTGACCTTGAATACTTGGTCAGGCGATTTTCCGTCTTCGGCAGCGAGAGTCTCGTCCCAATTCAAAGTCGTGTTTTTACCGATGATGCCATGGGGCATCGGGAATTGACTCAGTATCACATTTCCATTCATTTCGCCCATGAAGACGTGCCCTGGATGGGCGACCGACGTACTATTCCAAATAGCGACTACAACATCTCTTAATCCGAGCGGATCTACATAGGTCAGTGGGCTTCCCTCTACATAGGCATAGGTGTTAATTCCACCTGCCAGTCCTGTTGGGTCACTTTCCAGGTACCTGCCTAAACTGCCACTGTAATCCCTAAGCCCATTGTTCCAAGTTCCGGATTCAGCGTCGTAATACTGCCCGGGAAACCCTATATTGAGCGGAACCGAATTGTTCACGGTCACCACTCGATCGAAAGCAAAATTGTGCGCACGCCACACCACGGCTTGCGAAGCATCGGTCATTACTTCTGGCCGGCCTAGCTGATCATCGTGAACGGAGAGCGTCTGGCTACCATACAAGCGTCCGATTAGGCGTCCATTGAGCCAAACATAGTCAATCCAACCGCCGCCTTGATTTTCAGCCATCAGCGGACCCGAATTGCTAGGCGCGAAGAACGTGGAAACGCCACCCACCGTCTTTTCCAGTCGCTGCCCTTTCGGATTCACGTAGTAAGTGGCGCCATTAGCTGCCACTAGCCTGTCGAAATGGTCATACGTGAAAATTGGTGCTCCCGATACCGTAGTTAGGTTGCCATTTAAGTCGTAGCCATAACTAACGTTGCTGCCACCAGAAAGGCTGGTGACTTGATTGCTGGTGGCGCTCGTGCCAATAGCGTTGGATGTGCCGTTGATAACTTGACTTGTTCGGTTGCCATTGGCGTCGTACTGGAAAGCTTCGTTGTCTGCGCTGCCATAAGCAAGTGTGATGCGCGACATACCATCGTAGCCGAAGTTTTGTGTCATCGCGCCATCGATACCATTACTGATACCGACAATACGATCAGCGGTGTCATAGGAAAAGTTGAGGCTTTGCACGTTGCCAGCGCTTATGCTGGTCAGGCGCCCGTCACTGTCGTAACCCAATGTGTTGGCGACACCGTTGCTAGACGTCCATTGCGTCATCGCATTATTGCCGGGCAGGTAAGTGATGCTGGTTGCGGCATTGGCTACATTGCCACCTACATTCACTTGCACACCCGACACTACGCCATCAGTGTAGGTGTAGATCGCCTGGTTGCCATCGGGATAACTCACGGCCGTCACATGACCTACGGCATCATAGTTATAGCCCAGGGCGTAGGTAGCTCCAGCGATGGAGAAGCCGCGACCGGCCGTCCAGCCCTCCGGAGTGTAACTATACGAAGTGCTGCCCGTACTGTCGTTGAGTGCACATAGTCGGCCAATGCCATTCGTACACGAGTCGTAAGCGAAAACTTGCGTTTGTCCGCCGGCGGTCAGGCTCACCATGCGGCTCAAACTGTCATAGCTAAAGGTGGTCGTAGTGCCATCAGCGCGCGTCATCGAAGCGGAGCGGCCATAGGCATCGTAGCTATAGTTCGTCGTACCGGTGTCCGGACTAATCTGCTGCCACAACTGTCCAAAACCGTCATAGCTGTAACTCGTCACCAGGCCGCGAGGGTCGATTACGCTGGTTACGTGATCTCCAGCGTCGTAACTGATCTGTGTCACGGTAGGCGAATCGGCCAGCGCAATAGTGGGACTGATGGCAGACGCGAGAAGGATCGCAGAGATAACTACAGACAATTGACGCACTGGCTGTTTCATTGTCGCAACAATCGACGATGGTTTGGATGGATAGAGATGTTTCATCACGGCGACCCCGTAGTTTCGGCTTCCATGGTGGATGTCGATGACGAAATGTTTGCTCCGATGGCATTAAAGAAATCGACGCGGAGCTGGTAGATACGCCCACGAGTGGGTGATGTCTGAGGCCAAGTGGCGGTGGTGTACTGAGTTACCGGATTGCTGCTGATCGCCACCGGTGATGCAGCCGCATTCGAAATGCCGCCTCCTGCATCCCCATCGCCGGCTGGGACACCCACATATGTCCATGTGTACTGCACCGAAACCGCCGCAGCTGGTACAGGGCCTGATGCTTTGACCAACGGATGTCCTGACCCGATCGTGGAGCACATCACAATGAAAGCTTGCCATGTATTGCCGTTGGCCAGCTGATAGCCCAGAGCTGCATGTCCTGACTTCCCAACCGCAATATCGCAGGGCGCCCCATAGGACTGTCCATTACTTCCTACGGGAATGTTTACGGTCACGGTGACTGCCGCACTCCACGGACCAGAACCGATCGTGTTGTAAGGCTGAACTTGATAAGCATAAGTACCCGCAGGACGGCCCGACGTGCTCCAACTGGTTGCGCTACTGTTTTGAACCGTGGTCCATGCGCCACCATTGACGGACTCTTGCAGCACATAGTTAGCGGCGTCGGTGACTCCATTCCAGCTGATAGAGAAGCTTCCATTGACGTTCGTGCCTGGCGCACTGATGGAAGGTGCACTGCTCGGCGCCAGTGTCACCGCAACATTGGCA
>NZ_DATEJY010000129.1:0-30365 GCF_035277725.1 Dyella sp.
GCAGTACGCGTCCTCCGTTGCCGGCCTGGCGATCACCACCGAGGCGATGGTGGCCGAGCTGCCGAAGAAGGAAGAGCACAACCATGCACCGGCCGGTGGCATGGGCGGCATGGGTGGCATGGACTTCTAATCGTCCATCGCTCCATGCGAGTGAAAGCAGAAAGCCCCGCGCAAGCGGGGCTTTCTTTTTGTGCGCGACGATGCGCGGGTCCTGTTCGTTGTGCATCGGCGATATATCGCAGACCCGCATGCCGAAAACGGGTAGCGATTGCTTCGTGCGCATCATGTTTTGCGCGTTCGATCACACTTGATGGCATAGCCGCTCATCGTAAATTTCACCATTCGTTTGCCAGCATCAATGGAAGAGGGGGAGCTGGATTCGATGATCGAGCTGGAAATACACATCCTGTCGGATCGCCGGGAAGGATTGCTCGTTGAATTGGGCCGTGTGGTGATCGCCAGCGGATTCACGTTGTTGCGCCAGAGGGTCTATCAGGACAGTCAGGGCGCGTGGCTGGTGATGGTGGTGCGCGGCGAGCCGGAGCGGCAACTTGGCTTGGAAGAAATGTTGGCGACGCACAATCGCGTGCTGAGCTTCGAGGCAACCTTGCTTGCGCCAGGCGTTGCCGCGCAAGCGGCGACATCGCCGGCGCCACGCGTTGCCGATGCAGCGGCGAGTAGTCCGGCGCCGTCATCGATTCGGCATATCGGGCCGGACGTAGGCAAGGTCGAGAGCATGCTGCCGCAGCTGGCGCGTGACTATCCCAAGATTTTTCCGTGGCTGCTGGCGCTGGAACATGAAGTGGCCGCCGATGCGCGCGAGGCTTCGCTGCTGCTGGCCGGCCGGCGCACCGGTGCCTGGGTTTACAAGCGCGACTACGCCATGGGCGGCAAGCTTGGCCTGGCCGATGCGATCAAGCGCATCGCCATGCCCGCGCTGCGCGCGCTGGTGTCGATCGATGTGCGCGAGCGTCACTTCCATATCCAGAACTGCCCGCTGTGTCCGCCTGGCGGTCAGTCGGGTTGCAGGTTTTTCAGCGGGTATCTCGAAGGCATGCTGGGCGAGTCGTCCGCGCCGCAGAGTGTTTTCGTGCGCCACCTGCATTGTCGCAGCAGCAGCCATGGGCAAGGCGATTGCGTACTTGAGGTTTCGCACTGAGGCGTGCGCGGAGGGCGCGCGTTTCGGATGCGGGCAAGTAAGGGTCATGAACGAAGAAATGCCGTGTGCATGCGTTCGTTCCTGATCACGCAGTCCGGCAATACAACAAGCAACACGCGGCGCGACGATGCAGGCAAGCCATGTGCAAGGACTGCTCGCTGCGCGCATCACTGACTGTCGACACGCAACCGGAGGGGGAAGTCATGCCTGCGCATCAGCACTACAACACGTTGCTGGTTCTGCTTTCGTACGTGGTATCCGTGCTTGGATCGTTTACCGCCCTGCAGCTGGCGGTAGCCATTCCCTTGGCGCGAACCATGCGACAGCGCTTGATGGCGGTGCTCGCTGCGGGCGCCGCGATGGGCGTGGGCGGTATCTGGGCCATGCACTTTATCGCCATGCTTGCTTGTGACATGGGCATGCCGGTGAGTTACGACGCGGTGTTGACGGCGCTGTCTGCCGTCATTGGGTTCGCTGCCTGTTCGCTGGGCCTGTTTATTGCCAGCAGCGGGGCCTTCAGTTGGGCCAAGCTCGCCGCGGCGGGCATCTGCATGGGTCTGGGCGTGACTGGCATGCATTATCTCGGCATGGCCGCGGTGATGATGGCCGCCTACGCCACTTACAACATGAATCTGGTTGCTGCGTCCTTGCTGATTGCCATCGTCGCCTCAGTGGTTGCACTGTGGCTGGCCTTCAACCTGCGCGGCCGCATCCAGATGATCGGCAGTGCGCTGGTGATGGGATTGGCCGTGTGCGGCATGCACTACACCGGCATGGCCGCTTTCAATATCGATGACGACGGCGGCCAACTGCCGGCCGGCTTCGCCAGCGGTATGCGCGGCGGCAATCTTGGAGCGAGCATTTTCATCGTCACCGTGGTGTTGCTGGCGGCTGCGTTGATCATTCACTACCGGCGCCAGCAGCGGCGCGCGGCGATCAGTATTTGAGTAAAGCATGGAAACGGGACGCGCATGTCCCGTTTCCATCGCTACAGCACAGCGAGATAAGGAGAAGGATCCATGCGCTTGCCGTCGCGATGCATTTCAAAATGCAGATGAGGGCCAGTGGATTGGCCGGTTGAGCCTACCCTGGCAATCTGCTTCCCCACTTTTACGCGATCGCCAGCTTTCACCAGCAGCTTCGAGTTGTGCGCGTACAAGGTGCGGTAACCGTTGTAATGATCGATCACGACGAATTCGCCATAACTGCAATCACGCTTGGCGGTGATGACGATACCTGCGGCGACGGCGAGCTTGGGCATGCCCATCGGTGCCGCGGCGTTCCTGCCGTGCGGATATGGCGTGCAGCGCCAGCCATGTGCCAAGTACACCGGCCAGCATCGCTTTCCAGCGCAGCTGGATGACATCGAAAGCGGCGGTGTAGCAAGCAACGGCGAACATGGTAATTCCGGCACCTGGAGATGGACGGTCCTTTCCCTCCAGGACCGCGCAGGTATGGGTGGAAGCGTGCGGGAACATCGCTCATCCCGCGTGGCGCCGAATGGCACGTCGCTTATTGAAGCAAGGCGTTGCGCGAGCAGATATTGGACTACAACGTAAGGGGTTGCGCGCGATCAGCGTCGATTCTCAAGGCGCGTTTAAAAGCCCGCTTTGCGAGAATCGACATCAGTGATGCATGCCGATCGCCACAGCGCCCGGCACGTTCTGCTCGTTGTCCTGTTTCGCCACCGCCGTGTTGGCGGGAAGCAGGCTGGCCGGTAGCAGCTTGTCCAGCTTGCCTTTCATGCGCAGCACAGAAACGCTGGCCATGTCCTTGTCGAACAGTTGTTGCTGCGCGTCGAGCGTGGGCGGCGTGGCCCCCGGGGCGTAGGTGAGCCTGGCGAGCGATGGTGCAAGCACTTGCGTCAATGCGAAATAAGCATCGTCATGAATACCGGCGCGTTCCAGCAACATGCCGGGCAACATCCACGATGCCATATCGATGCGCTGCGCCTGTTCCGGATTGCGCGGATCGATCAGCAGCCAGGTGCCGGCCTGCGACAGCATGCTTTGGCCGTCGACGAAACCGGTGGCGCGGAATGCATCGCTGAGACCCGGCAGATGATCGCCATAGAACAGCAGCAAAGTAGGACGGCTGCGCTTGGCGAGCATGTCGGCCAGGCGGCCCAGTTCGGCATCCGCATGCTGCATGTGATACAGGTAGGTCTGCACTTCCACCTTGTCCTTGGCGCCGACGACACCCGGCACGGGAATGGCGTCGCGCGCGGCGGCATCTTTCGGCGGCACGTCATACGGGCCATGCGCTTCCAGGCTGATGGCGAACAGGAACTGCGGCGGGCCGGCGTCCTTCAGCTGCGCCATGATCTCGTTCGTCGTCGCGCTGTCGGCCATGTATTTGCCGTCCATCGGCGCGTTGGCCGGGAAGCTCGATTGCGAGACGAAGCGATCGAACCCCAGCGTCTTGAACGCCGTGTTGCGATTCCAGAAGGTGGGATCATTGCCGTGAATGGCGATCGTTTCATAGCCGTGTGCACGCAACGTACGCACCATGCTCGGCACGACCTTGTCGTGCAGTTGCAAGTACGGGAACTGCATGTTGTTGAAGTAGCGCAGCGAGAGCCCGGTAAGCACTTCGAATTCGGTGCGGATGGTGCCGCCGCCGTAGGTGGGCACGTGCAGCGGACCGCTCATGCCCTCTGCCGCCAGACGGTCGAGATTGGGCGTGAGCTTCGCGTTCTCGTAACCGTGCACGATGCTTGGATCGAAGAACGACTCGCTCTGGATCACCACGATGTCGGGCAGCGCGGTGTCATGGCTCACCGGTGTGTGCATGCGCGCGCGCAGTGCGTCGCCAGTGGTTTGCAGCAGGCTGTTTACGGCACTGGGATCGGCCTTTTCTTTCGTGCGCCGATCCTGCAGGTGGAACATCACCAGCGAGCTGACCAGGCCGGAATGCGTGGTGGTAGCCGCGGCGGACCAGGGCTCCATCCACAGCTTGTGGCCGTTATACAGATTGCGCCAGCCCGGCATGCCCAGCAGCAGCGTCGCCAGCGTGGCGCCAAGCAAGGTACCGGCCACGACACGCCGACCACCCGTGCGTGGCGCAAACAGCGGCGGCTCATAGCGCCACATGGCGACGATGACGGCGCCCCCTCCCAGCAGGGCCAGATAGGGCCACGGGCTATGCGGCAGGTAGCTGCCCAGCACGTGCAGGCCGCCCTTGCGCAGCTGATCCACCATGCGGAAATCGGCCGGCAGCAGCGGCGTGCCAAGGTTGGCCACCTTCAAGGCATTTACCCCGTACATCACCCCCAGCGCCAGGTAGGCAAGGCCGAAGGAAAGCAGGGTGCGCCGGGTCAGGATCAGCAGCAGCAGGGCCAGCATGAGCCCCGGCATGGCATTGGCCAGCGGGAACGCCGGCTGGGCGACCAGCTGCGAGGCCGTTACCCCCTGGTTGCCATCCAGCAGGCCGGTCAGCAGGACGAAGGCCGCCATCATCGCCAGCACCAGAAGAGCGCGCACGGCGACGGACCGTTTGGATAGCAGCGTGGGGGAAACCAGGGGCATCTAAGTCCGCAACCTGTCATCTCGGGAGATGCGGACTGTAACGTGACTGACATGAATCGGTTGTCAGGCACCCGGCCGGTGTCAGTAGAGGTTCATGCCGATGGCGGGCAAGCTTCAGGAAGACGAAAGAAATCTCAAAAAGGCTCTTACGGCGCCATCACGGCTTTGTCCCGTTCGAACAAGGCCTTAGAGACGCAAGATCATGCCGCGTCGGCCAGTGCGCGGGGTGCGGCCACACGGCGCGCCGGTTCGCCAAGCAGCTCGCCGTACCAATGCGCGGCATTGGCTTGTGCGGCCACCTCACCCAGGATGAGCAAAGCCGGGGCGCTGATCGCATGGCGTGCCGCGAGGGTCGGCAACCCTCCCAACGTTCCGGCCAAAGTGCGCTGCTGCGGCAGCGAGCCGTTCTCGATCAAGGCAAACGGCGTGTCGGCGGCGCGGCCATGCGCGAGCAATTGCAGGGTCAGCTCGTCGAGCTGGCTGACGCCCATGTAGATCGCCAGCGTTTGACGTTCGCGCGCCAGATCCGACCAATCCAGCGTGTTGAAGGATTGCTGGCAGTGCGCAGTGACCAGTCGCACCGATTGCGCATGATCGCGATGCGTCAGCGGTATGCCGCTGTAGGCGGCGCAGGCGAGTGCGGCGGTGATGCCGGGTACGACTTCATACGCGATGCCGTGCTCGCGCAAGAAGGCCAGTTCTTCACCGCCACGGCCGAACACGAACGGATCGCCGCCTTTCAGTCGCACCACGCGCTTTCCTGCACGCGCATGTTCAAGCAGTAGTGCATGAATTGTCGCTTGCGGCGTATGCAACGCGCCGCCGCGTTTGCCTACCGCGATGCGTTGGGCATCGCGGCGAGCAAGATCGAGAATCGGCGCGCTGATCAGCGCGTCGTGCAGAATCACATCTGCTTCGCTGAGCGCACGCAATGCACGCAACGTAAGCAACCCAGGATCGCCCGGTCCTGCACCGACGAGTACCACGGTGCCGGAAATTTGCGCTTCCTTTCGACGCGCCAAGGCGGCGAGGAGCTGTTGTTCCGCTTGCACGGGATGCGCAGCACGCAGCGATGCATGCACGGGACCGTCATGCAGCCAGTCATAGAAGCGTTGGCGTGCAACAAGATCGTTGTAACGCGCACGAATGCGTGAGCGGTAACGTTGCGCGAGTTGCAGCAGCGAGCCCAAGGCAGGATCGAGCAAGCTTTCGATACGGTTGCGCAGGCGACGTGCCAGCAGAGGCGCAACACCACCGCTGGAGATCGCCACCAACAGTGGAGAGCGATCAATCACCGCGGGTATTTGAAAGCTGGAAAGCGATGCATCGTCGACCACATTCACCAGCCGCTGCCTGGCGTGGCCATCGACGGCGATGCGCGCGTTGAGAGGGCGTGAACGGGTGGCTGCAATCACCAGCCATGCGCCATCGATCCATTCGGGTTGGTAGGTCCCCGCGCGCCAGGCAATTCGTTCCAACTGCAACCATTCCCGCAATTCCGGCACCAACGTGGGTGCGCCCACGGTGACGCGTGCACCGGCTTTCAACAGCATGGCCGTTTTTCGAACCGCCACGTCGCCACCGCCCACCACCAGCACGTGGCGGTCTCGAAGATCGGCAAATAACGGGTAAAGCGGCATGGTGCGCATCCGGCATGCAGGATTGAAACGCCACGCTAACGCCGCCACTAAGCGTTAGGAAATGGCCGCTCGGCCGGAAGATATGCCTGGGCGGCATAGGTTTCGCAGCCGTCACGTAGAAAAGACTTATAGATGTATAGACGTCCAAATAACGCTGTGTTAAGGTCGATGGACGACTGGTAAAGAGACCGGCAAGGGTGTGGGGATTGTGATGAAACGCTGTTCAGGGTGGTTCACGAGTTGTATGTGCGTCGACATGCGTCGAGCTAACCCCTGCACACGATTCTTCCTGGAGCCGATCTCATGACCCTTACGCAACTTCGCTACATCGTCGCCATCGCCGACGCCGGTCTCAACATCACCCTCGCCGCTGATAACGTCCACGCCACCCAGTCAGGCATCAGCAAGCAGCTCAAGCAGCTGGAAGGCGAACTGGGTTTTCAGGTATTTACCCGCCGCGGCAAGAGCCTGGACGCGGTCACTCCCGCTGGCGGACAGGTGCTGGAGCGGGCGCGCAGCATCCTGCACGAGGCACGCAACATCCGTGCGCTGGCCGCCAACCTGCGCGAAGAAGCACAGGGCGAGCTGTCGGTCGCCACCACGCACACCCAGGCGCGTTTCGTCCTGCCCGAAGCCATTGCCCGTCTCAAGCAGCATTATCCGGACCTTGGCGTGCACATCCGCCCGCAGGGCGAAGGCCGCGTTATCGGCTTGTTCGAAAGCGGCGAAGTGGACCTGGTCATCGTCAGCACCAGCGGCCAGGCGCCGGAGGGTGGCATCGCGGTGCCGCTGTTCCGCTGGTATCGCCGCGCGGTGGTGCCGCAGGGCCATCCGCTGGCCAAGCTGGGCCGGCCGCTGCGCATCGAGGACCTGGCCGAATACCCGCTGGTCAGCTACGAATCCTCCCTGCAACCGGAATCCTCGCTGCGGCGCGCCTTTGCCGCCGCATCCCTGACCCCGCGCATCGCCTGCACCTCGGCCGACGCGGATTTGATCAAGACCTATGTGCTCGCCGGCCTGGGCGTGGGCATTCTCGCCGAAATGGCAATCACCCCGGCCGATTCCCGTGAGCTGGTCTCGCTCGACATCGACAAGCTGCTGCCGATCTGCACCAGTTGGATGGTGCTGCGCCGCGACCACGTGCTGCGCAGCTATGTGGCGCAATTTGCCCGGCTGGTGGCGCCGCAGATCGACGAGGCGGAATTGCGCCGCGTGGTGGCCGGGCACGCCGAGCCCAATTGGCCCGCTCCGCCGCTGTGGAGTGAATTGCAGCACCGCCATGTCCGGCGGCCGGTGACGCGCGCGGCCTAAGCGCGAAGAGTTTCTGTAGGAAATACATTCGCCTTCCGTGCGCGTGCCGGAAAAGCAGGCTGTGCGTCGTCCGAAAGCAGAGACGGACAGGTTTTTAAATCCAGACCGACGGCGCGGCCTTTGATCACCGTGACACCATGGAGCGTGCTTCGCTGCACGCATGGCCGCAGGTGCTTGTGTCCCAGCGGATCATTTCACGGTTTTCATCAGGAGAATTTCATGGCACGTAAAGTTTCGTCCGCAACCAAGCGCTTGGCGTCCGGCGCCCTGGCCTCGGCAATGCTGCTGGGCGCGGGCACGGCAATGGCGCAAAACCTCGATCTGGACAAGGCAGTGTCAACCGCCGGCAAGTGGGTGGCGCAGGCCGATGCCGGCAACGCCGACGCGATGTGGAAGGCCAGCAGCCAGACCATGCAGAAGAACGTCACGCAAGAGAACTGGACCAAGTACATCACCAGCCTGCGTGATGCCGTGGGTGCCGAAGCGGAACGCAACTGGGTCGGCGTCAGCAAGATCGATAACCCGAAAGACCTGCCGACCGGCCAATATCTCAACGTGATCTACGCCACCAAGTTCGCCAAGGCGATGACGGTGGAAACCGTGTCGCTGGCGAAAGGTTCCTCCGGTTGGCAACCGATCGGCTACATCGTGCGCGATGCGAACCCGAAAGCCCCGGCAGCCAGCAATGGCAATGCCGCTCAGCCTGCCCCCGCGGCTCAACCGCCGGCTGGCAAGTAAGCAGCGTAGGTTGGGGTGAGCGAATGCGAACCCCAACGTTCCCGGATATCCGCATGTCATGTTGGGGTTCGGCTGGCACCTCGCCCCAACCTACGTGTTTTCTCAGATCACACCAGTGCCTGCGCTTGCAGCCACTCGATCACCTTGTTGGCCGCCTCGGCCACTGACACCTGGCTGGTATCGATGCGCAACTCCGGCGTCGCCGGTGTCTCGTAAGGGTCGTCGATACCGGTAAAGCCCTTGATCTTTCCTGCGCGCGCGGCGGCATAGAGGCCCTTGCGATCGCGCGCTTCGCAGATTTCCAGCGGCGTGGAAACATGGATTTCCACGAAGCGCCCATGCGCTTCCACCAGCTGCCGTGCCTCCGCGCGTGCATTGGCATAAGGCGCGATGGGTGCGCAAATCACCACGCCGCCGTGACGCACCACTTCACTGGCTACAAAGCCAATGCGCGTGATGTTGGCGTCGCGATCCTCACGCGAGAAGCCCAGGCCCTTCGACAGATGCCGGCGTACTTCATCGCCATCCAGCACGGTTACCGGACGGCTGCTGGTTTCCAGCAGGCGCGACACCACCGCTTGCGCCAG
Source organism: Dyella sp. (assembly GCF_035277725.1). GTDB lineage: Bacteria > Pseudomonadota > Gammaproteobacteria > Xanthomonadales > Rhodanobacteraceae > Dyella_B. The sequence continues at coordinate 8,963 of NZ_DATEJY010000129.1, forward strand.
GGTGGATTTGCCTGAGCCGGAAAGGCCGGTAAAGAACAGCGCCAATCCCTGGCGTGCATGGGCGGGATGACGCTCGCGCAGGATCTTCACCACGTCCGGGAAGGTGAACCACTCCGGGATCGCCTCGCCGTTGTGCAAACGGCGGCGCAACTCGGTCCCGGAAATGTCGCGCACTTCATCATCCGGACGTACTTCCGTCTGCGGCACATAGGTGTCGCGATTGGCTGCATATACCATCGCTGGAAACGGCACCACTTCGATGCCGAGTTCTTCCTGATGCTTGGCCAACAATTGTTGCGCGGCGTAAGGATCGTAGAACGGCTTGCCTTCCGAATCCTTGCCGGGGCCGGCGTGATCGCGGCCGACGATGAAGTGGCTGGCGCCGTAGTTCTTGCGGATGATCGCGTGCCACAGCGCTTCGCGCGGACCGCCCATGCGCATTGCCAGCGGCAGCAGTGCGAGCGTGGCCAGGCCCGGCGGGTAGTGTTCCAGCAAGGCGCGATAGCAGCGCACGCGCGTGTAGTGATCGACGTCGCCGGGTTTGGTGCGGCCCACCGACGGTTGGATCAGCAGCTTCGCTCCCACTTTTTCGGCGGCACGCAGCGTCAACTCGCGATGCGCGCGATGCATCGGGTTGCGCGTCTGGAATGCGACGATGCGATGCCAGCCGTGCTGATGGAACCAGTCGCGCAATTCGCGCGGGCTAAGGCGCAGCGATGCGAAATCGTAATGCGGCGGCGGCTGGATGCCTTGTACGCGTCCGCCCAGGTAGACCGAGCCGGTGCGATCCAGCAGTTCGGCCACGCCGGGGTGCGTACGATCGGTGGTGCCGAATACGCGGCGGGCTTCCTCAATGCGATCGGGGAAGTACACGTCTTCCACCGTCAGCACGGCGAGCGGCGTGCCTTGCGTGTCGTTGAGGCTGATCTGCGCGTTTTCGCTCAACTTCGCCGCAAAGGCTTCATCCACATCCAGCGTAATCGGGATCGGCCACAGCGTGCCGTCCGCCAGGCGCATCTCGTTCACGACGCCGTCGTAATTCGCGCGTCCAAGAAACCCTTGCAGCGGTGAAAAGCCGCCGTTGAGCAGCAACTCGAGATCGCAAAGCTGGCGCTGGTTGAGCGTCCATTGCGGCAGCGATGCGCTGCGTCGCTTCAGCGCCTCGGCTTCGGCGGCCGGAAGATACAGCTCGCGCAACACGCCGCCGTGCGGCGCAACCAACGCTTCGAGTTCAGCCGAGGCAAGTTCGGCGGCAAGGGCTTTCATGGTGTTTCCTCAGATTATCGGGGCGGTCTTTTTTTAGAAGCGAATGGAGAAGGGTGAGAAGTGAGGGTGGCGAATCAGGGGCCTTGGCAACGAATACTTGGCGAAGAAGGATTCCAACAGCCTGGGGTGCTGATGTTTGCTGCGGACTTCGCTCTCACTTCTCACTCATCTCCATTCGTGCTTCGCTTTCACACATCCAGGTGCAATCCGCATTCGCGCTTGATGCCGAAAAAGCGGGTGTCCTCTTCACGCATGCCGGGTTCCCAGCGGCGTGTGGTATGGGTATCGCCGATCGAGACATAACCCTTGTCCCACAACGGGTGATAGGGCAGGTCATGGCGGCGCAGATACAGGCCGACGTCGCGGTCGGTCCAGTCGACGATGGGATGCACCTTCCAGCGTCCATGCCGGTGATCCAGCACCGCCGCCGCCGCACGGCTCAATGACTGCTGCCGGCGCAAGCCCGCGAACCACGTGCCGGCGCCCAGATCGGTCAGCGCCTGCTGCATGGGTTCCACCTTCGCCAGCCGGTTGTAGTGATCAAGCCCTTCACGCCCCTGATTCCACAGTTCGCCATGGCGCGCCTGCAGCCAAGCGGGCGAAAGGCTAGGGCGGATCACGTGGAGATTGAGCGAAAGGCGTTCGGTCAGCTCGTCGATGAAACGGTAGGTTTCGGGAAACAGATAACCGGTATCGATCACGATGACCGGGATGTCCGGCACGCGCTGCGATAGCAGATGCAGCGACACCGCCGACTGGGCGCCGAAGCTCGAGGAGAGCACGTGTCGGCCTGGCAGATGCTCCAGCGCCCAATCCACACGCTCTTCCGCGCTGAGCGCAAGCAGCCTGGCGGCGAGCTTGTCGCGCACACGCGCGTCGACCGCGGCTTGCTCGGGTGAAGGCAGGGTCATGCGAAAACCTCCGCATCGATGGCGTGGCGCGCGGCGGGGAGCGCGCCGCTGCGCACGAGGAAGTCGCCGAAACGTTCGTGTTCGTTCCGCTCGGCGGCATAGCGGGCGAATAGCTTGTCCAGTTCGGCGAGGATCTCGCCTTCGTCGATGTTTTCGCGCACCACGCGATTGAGCCGGCGGCCGGCAAAATCCGCGCCGAGGCGCAAGTCGTAACGGCCGATGGCGCGGCCGATCAGGGCGATTTCACCCAGATACGGGCGCGAGCAGCCGTTCGGGCAGCCGGAAAGTCGCAACAGGATCGGTTCGTCGCGCAGTCCATGTTGCTCGAGCAGCGCTTCGAGCTTCGGCAGCAATTGCGGCAGATAGCGTTCGCTTTCGGCCATCGCCAAGCCGCACGTCGGCAGCGCGACGCAGGCCACCGCATGGCGGCGGATGCCGCTCAGCCGGCGATAGCCGTCCAGCTTGTATTCGGCCACCAACGCGTCGATACGTTCGCGCTGCGCCGCCGGCACATTGGCGATGATCAGGTTCTGGTTGCAGGTCAGCCGAAAATCGCCTTGATGCACCTCGGCGATCGCGCGCAAGCCGCTCAAATGCGGCGCATCCGGCGCATCGGCGAGGCGTCCTGATTCGATCTGCAAGGTGAGATGCCAGCGGCCGTCGTCGCCTTCGGTCCAACCGTAGCGGTCGCCGTTGTGATCGAAGTGATACGGGCGCGAGGGCTGCAAGGCGAAACCAAGGCGTTGTTCAAGCTTCGCCTTGAACGCGGATATGCCCATCCGATCGATGGTGTATTTCAGGCGTGCATGCTTGCGCTCGACGCGGTCGCCATGATCGCGTTGCACTTCGATCACGGCTTCGGCAGTGCGCAGCAATTGTTCCGGTTCGACAAAACCGATCATACTGCCCAGGCGCGGATAGGTGCTGGCATCGCCATGGCTCGCGCCCATGCCGCCGCCGACGGCGACGTTGAAACCCAGCAGCTCGCCGTGCTCGATGATGGCGATAAGGCCGAGGTCCTGCGCAAACACGTCCGCATCGTTGGTCGGCGGTACGGCAATGCCGATCTTGAACTTGCGCGGCAGATAGGTAGCGCCATACAGGGGCTCGCTTTCTTCTTCGCCGCCGGCCACCAGTTTTTCGTCCAGCCAGATCTCGTGATACGCGCGCGTCTTCGGCTTGAGATGATCCGACAGCCGCTCCGCCCAGCGGTAGGCGAGGCGATGCGCAGGCGTCTCCACCGGATTGGCGCTGGCGACCACATTGCGGTTCACGTCGCCGCAGGCGGCAATCGTGCTGACCAGCGCATGGTTCATCGCGGCGATCGAACGCTTCAGGTCGCGCTTGAGAATGCCGTGCAACTGGAACGTCTGCCGCGTGGTGATGCGCAGCGTTTGATTGGCCCAGGTGCGTGCGATGTGATCGAACGACAACCATTGCGCGGGGCTCAGTACACCTCCGGCCAGGCGTGCGCGCACCATGAACTGGTACGCAGGCTCCAGCTTTTGCTTGCGGCGCTCCTCGCGCAGGTCGCGATCGTCCTGCTGGTAGCTGCCGTGAAACTTCAGCAGCTTGTTGTCGTCTTCGCTGATGGCGCCGGTGACCGGATCGGCCAGGCTCTCCACCAAGGTGCCGCGCAGGAAGCGGCTGTTCGCCTTGATGCGTTCAAGTTCGGAAAGGGCTGCACCGCTCATCGCGTACCTCAATAAACATCGCGGGCGTAACGGCCCTGCTGGATCAACTGGCTCAACCAGGCTTCGGCGTCTTCGCTCGACCGCGCGCCATGCTCGGCGACGATCGCGACCAGAGCCTTGTGCACATCCTTGGCCATGCGATTGGCGTCGCCGCATACGTAAAGATGTGCGCCGCTCTCCAGCCATTCGTAGACACGGCGGCCTTGCTCGATCAACCGATGCTGCACATACAGCTTCTCCGCCTGATCGCGCGAGAACGCCAGATCGATGCGATGCAGCTGCCCATTCTTCAATGCTTGCTGCCACTCGACCTGATACAGGAAGTCCGAATGGAAATGCGGATTGCCGAACACCAGCCAATTGCGCCCGCTGGCACTGCGCTCGGCGCGTTCCTGCACGAAGGCGCGATAAGGGGCAACGCCGGTACCGGCACCGATCATGAGAATGTCGCGATCGTCGGCGGGCAAGTGGAAACGTTCGTTGGCTTCGATGAAGACCGGTACGTTGTCGCCTTCCGCATGCCGGGCGAGATAGCGGCTGGCCGCGCCCCAGCGTGATTCGCCGTCCAGCGCATAATCGACGTGGCTGACGGTGAGATGCACTTCATCGCCAACCACGGATTGCGCGGAGGCGATGGAATACAGGCGCGGCGCCAGCGGACGGAGTGCCGCGACGAGTGTTTCGGCCGTCCATTCGGCCGGATGGCGGCGCAACAGATCCAGCACCTGCCAGCGTGAGAACACATCGGCCAGGGAATCGCGCGCGGCCGGCGCCAGCAGTGCACGCAGCTGCGCATCACCGCTGCGCTCGGCGTGGGCGGCGAAGAACGGGCGCGTCAGCTGGGTCAGTTCGCGGTGGGTGGCGAGCCAGGTGCGCAAGGCATGCTCGTCGTTGCCGACGCGAACAGCGGTGTCGCCGTCCAGCTTCAGGGTATTCAAAATCGCGTCGACCAGAATCGGCGATTGCGTCGGCCAGATGCTCAGCGCATCACCCGGCGCATAGTGCAGCCCGGAGCCATCCAGCGAAAATTCCAGATGGCGCACATCGCGATCGCTATCGCGGCCGGTAATGCGCTGATTGAGCAGCAGCGGCGCCTGGAACGGCTGTTCGCGATGCCAAACCGGGCCGGTACGTGCCGTGCGCAGGGTGGTGACCTTGGCCAGCGGCGCGGACGTCTTCAGCTGCTCGCGCGCCTGTTGCAGCGCCTGCTCCAGCCAGGGTTGCGCGACGGTCTCCAGGTCCACATCCGCCTCGCCGGCGGTGAGCAGGCGTTGCGCACCCAGCGCAGCCAGGCGTTCGTCGAGCTGGCGGCCGATGGCGCAGAAGCTGGGGTAGCTGGAATCGCCCAGGCCGAGCACGGCATAGCGCAGTGCTTCCAGCTTGGGCGCGCGGGCGCTCGCCAGGAATTCGACCAGGGCGCGCGAATCATCCGGCGGCTCGGCGTCGCCTTGCGTGCTGATCACCACGTAGAGCAGGCGTTCCTGCTTCAATTCACGTGTCGCATACGCGTCCGCACGCACCACTCGCACTGCAAGGCCGGCCGCGGAGGCGCGGCGGCCCAGGTCTTCGGCCAGTCGCTTGGCGTTGCCGGTCTGGCTGCCGTAGAGCACGGTAAGGCGGGTCTGCGCTTCCGGCGCCGCGGCCGGTTCGGCGGGGGCGTGTTTGCCGACCGGCAGGCGCTGCCCGGCGACACCGGCGAGATAACCGGACAGCCACAGCAACGCCGGTGCTTCCAGCCCGTCGATCAGGCGCGCAACCAGGGGCTGCTTTTCTTCGGGCAATGGCGATAGGGTGGCGGCGGTCATCACATGCTTTCCTTGGACGTATAGACGTCCATCTGGTTCAAGGATGTTAGGACTCCGTTTTTTAGCGAAGAAATGATGGGCCGGCATATCCGCATGCCATTCCCTCCTTTCCATCGCGGGAAAGGCGCCGGGCAGCATGGAACCCAGGGACGCCGCCCCACCCACTCAGGCGTTTCCTCCAGGGATTTCCTTCACTCATCCGTCACAAGCGCCGCTATGGGCGCCGGAGCCATCGACCATGCCACGACGATCCAAGCCTGGCTTTGCCGTGCTCACGCTGGCCGCATCGGTTTTTTCCTTTGCCACGCTGGCGCCTTCCACAGCCAAGGCGGGCGACGATGACTGGCTCTATCACTGGCCCACGCACTACACCACGAGTGATGGCACGGACATCGGGCTGGTGCTGCGCTATCAGTACGACGTCAACAACTTTTCGAACGACGACAACAAATTCAAGGACGCCGATACGAATCGCCGCAAATACCTGGGTTTCTACGTGAAGAAGCCGGGTGTCTATGACGCGACGGTGTATTACGACTTCCAGTCAAAGCAGTGGCAGGACGTATTCGCGCGCCTGCAGTCGAAGGCGGTGTTCGGCGAGGACTACGGCGCTTTGCGTTTCGGCCAGAGCAAGACACCGGTGAGCTTCGAAGGCGTGACCACCTCGACGCAGACCACCTTCATCGAGCTGGCGCTGCCCTCGCAGGCGGTTTACGAGAATCGCCGCATTGGTGTCGACTGGGCCATCCAGCGTAAGCATTGGCTGGCCAGCCTGGGTTATTACGGTGAAAACCTGGCGGGCAAGAATCACGGCCATACGCTGGCAGCGCGTGCGGTCTGGGTGCCGATTCACGAAGCCACCGACGTGCTTCACCTGGGCGTTGCCGCCTCGCAGGAGCGGCCTTACGGCCTGGTCAACGCACTGGGCGTGCAGCAGCCGGCTACGGCCAGCTTCAAGGCGCCCCCGGAAGCAGGCCTCACCACCGTCACCCTGGTCAGCTCCGGCACACTTACCCACGTCGACCACATCAATCGCCTTGGGTTGGAAGAACTCTGGATCCATGGCCCCTGGTCGGTACAGGGCGAGTACCTGCGCGCGCAGACCACCTTCGACGTGCCCAAGCCGAATTACGACCTCGACGGCTATTACGTCTTCGGCAGCTGGGTGCTCACGGGCGAATCACGCCAATATCACGATGGCAACGTCAGCAACGTGATTCCTTCGCATCCGTGGGGCGCGGTGGAACTCGCCGTGCGCTACAGCGAACTCAACCTCAACGATGGGCGCGTGCTGGGCGGCAAGGAGCACGACTGGACGGCCGGCGCCAACTGGTACGTCGGTTCGCACCTTCGCCTGCAGGCCAATGTCATCCGCGCCTTCAGCAACCGCAAGGGCCTGGTGATCGATCCGCACATTTTCGAACTGCGGGCCGAAGTGTTTATCTGATGTGACGCCGCTCCGTCACGGAGAGAGTTTTAAGCCATATGGATAGGACGATCCGTGCTTTCGGACGTCCAGCCTTCCAAATCTATAGTTCAAAGTGGGCGAGCTTGCCCTAAGGAGACGACACGCATGAAACGCCGATGGATCATCCTGGCAGCGCTGCTTTCGCTAAGTGCGGCGCTTGCGCATGCACAGGATGCGAAGCTGCTCAATGTCTCCTTCGATCCGACCCGCGAGTACTTCCAGGACGTGGACGCGGCGTTCAAGGCGCAATGGGCCAAGCAGGCGGGACAGAACGTCGCCGTCACCACTTCGAATGGCGGTTCCGGCAAGCAGGCGCGTGCCGTGCTCGATGGCCTGCAGGCGGACGTCGTCACGCTAGCTCTGGCCTACGACATCGACGTGCTGGCGGACAAAGGCCTGCTGGCGAAGAACTGGCAAACGCGGCTGCCGGACAACAGCTCGCCGTACACGTCCACGGTCGTGTTCCTGGTTCGCAAGGGCAACCCCAAGAACATCCATGACTGGTCGGACCTCATTCGTTCCGGTGTGCAGGTGATCACGCCCAATCCGAAAACCTCCGGTGGCGCGCGTTGGAATTTCCTTGCCGCGTGGGGTTGGGCCGAGCGCCAGCCGGGCGGCAGTGCGGACAAGGCGCGCGCCTATGTCACCGCGCTCTACAAGAATGTGCCGGTGCTGGATACCGGTTCGCGTGGCGCGACCAATACTTTCGTCCGGCGCGGCATCGGCGATGTGCTGATTGCATGGGAAAGCGAAGCGCTGATGGCGCAGGCCGAATTCGGCAAGGACAACTATCAGATCGTGGTGCCGTCCGCCTCGATCGTTGCCGAGCCGCCGGTGGCCGTCGTCGATACGGTTGCCGCCAAGCACGGAACGCAGAAAGTTGCACAGGCGTACCTGCAATTTTTGTACAGCCCGGAAGGGCAGGAGCTTGCGGCCAGGCATTTCTTCCGGCCACGACTTGCTTCCGCTGCAACGAAATACGCGGCGCAGTTCCCGGCGGTGAAAACCTTCACCATCGGCGAGCAGTTCGGTGATTGGCGCAAGGTGCAGGCCACCTATTTCGCCGATGGTGGCGTGTTCGATGCGATCACCGAAGGAGCGCAATGACGGCCATGGCGCGGCACGTACTCCCAGGCTTTCGACTCAGCACCGGCTACACCTTGCTGGTGCTGGGCAGTTGCGTGCTGCTGCCGCTCGCGGCATTGCTGTGGACGGCGTGCGAACTCGGGCCATCGGGCTGGTGGGCGCAGATCGGCACGCGGCGCGTGCTGGCAGCGTTGAGATTGAGTTTTGGCGCGGCGCTGCTTGCCGCGACGATCGATGCCGTACTCGGCTTGCTGGTGGCGTGGGTGCTGGTGCGCTACCGCTTTGCATTCCGGCGGCTGTGCGATGCGTTGGTCGATCTGCCGTTTGCGTTGCCGACCGCGGTGGCTGGCATTGCGCTCACCGCGCTGTATGCGCCGAACGGTTGGTTGGGAAGCCGTTTGGCGCCGCTCGGCATTGAAGTTGCCTATACGCGTCTGGGTGTGTTGCTGGCGATGGTGTTTGTCGGCTTGCCCTTTGTGGTACGCACGTTGCAGCCGGTGCTGGAAAGCATGGAAAGCGATCTGGAGGAGGCGGCTTATACGTTGGGCGCCTCGTCGAGCCAGCGCTTCTTTCGGGTATTGCTGCCGCTGCTGCTGCCGACCCTGCTGACCGGTTATGCGCTGGCGCTGGCGCGTGCGATCGGGGAATACGGTTCGGTGATCTTCATTGCCGGCAATCGTCTGTTCCGCACGGAAATCGCGCCGTATCTGATCGTGCAGAAGATCGATTCGCAGTACGACTACCGCGGCGCCGCGGCGCTGGGTGCCGTGATGCTGGCAGCGTCGCTGCTGTTGCTGGTGGTGATGGCGGGCTTGCAGCGCTGGACGCGGCGCTGGGCGGTGGTGCGCTGATGGCCGCGATCGCTTCGGTGGTATCGATCGGGCGGCCAACGGTGCCGGCGCGCATCGCACGCGCCGTATGGGTTCTGGCCGCGCTCGCCGTGCTGGGCTGGTTGCTGGTGTTGCCGTTGCTGGCGATTTTCGCCGAAGCCTTTCACCAGGGCTATGCGTTTTATCTCGATGCGATCAAACAGCCGGACACGATCGCCGCCGTGCGCTTGACCTTGACGGTCGCCGCTATCGCCGTGCCGTTGAATCTCGTGTTCGGCCTGGCCGCGGCGTGGTCGATGACGCATTTCGAGTTTCGCGGCAAGGCGTTGCTGGGTGCATTGATCGACCTGCCGTTTTCGGTGTCGCCGGTGGTCGCCGGGATGATGTTGATCCTGGTGTACGGCAAGGATGCGTGGCTGGGTTCCTGGCTGGAGGCGCACGGCGTGCAGGTGATCTTCGCCTTGCCGGGCCTGGTGCTGGCGACGGTGTTGGTCACCTTGCCATTCGTGGCGCGTGAGTTGATTCCGCTGATGCAGGCGCAGGGTTCGGAACAGGAAGAAGCTGCACTCACACTGGGTGCCAGTGGATGGCAGATTTTTTTTCGCGTCACCTTGCCGCGCGTGCGCTGGGCGCTGCTGTACGGCGTGCTGCTGTGCAACGCGCGCGCGATGGGTGAATTCGGCGCGGTGTACGTGGTGTCGGGTCATCTGCGTGGCATCACCAATACGTTGCCGCTGCAAGTCGATCAGCTTTACCAAGAAAATTTTTCCGCTGCCTTTGCAGCGGCTTCACTACTGGCATTGCTTACTGTGGTCACGCTGGGCATCAAGCGCGTGGTCGAGTGGCGGCATGGCGATGCATTGAACATTCACCATTGAGGATCCATCGCAGCATGGGTATCGAGATTTCCCGCTTGCGTCGCCAGTACGGTGCCTTCGTGGCACTGGACGACGTCAGCCTGACCATTGGCGACGGCGAATTCGTCGCCGTGCTCGGCCCTTCGGGCTCGGGAAAAACCAGCCTGCTGCGCATCCTGGCCGGACTGGATCAGCCTGACGCCGGCAGCGTGGTGCGGGATGGGCATGACTTGCTGGCACTGGATGCGCGGCGGCGTGGGGTCGGCTTGGTGTTCCAGCACTATGCGCTGTTTCCGCACATGACCGTGGCGCAGAACGTGGCGTTTGGCTTGCGCGTGCGTCCTTGGCATGTGCGCCCCAAGGCGGCGGTGATCAAGGCCAGTGTCGAGCATCTGCTTCGGCAGGTAGAACTGGAGGGTTTTGCTGATCGCTATCCGTCACAGCTATCGGGTGGCCAGCGCCAGCGCGTGGCGTTGGCACGTGCGCTGGCGATCGAACCGCGTTTGTTGTTGTTGGATGAACCATTCGGCGCGCTCGATGCGCAGGTGCGCGTGAATCTACGCAGCTGGCTGCGCGAGTTTCATCGCTCGCTCGGCATCACCACGTTGTTCGTCACGCACGATCAGGACGAGGCATTGGAAATGGCCGATCGCGTGGTGGTGATGAATCGCGGGCGCATTGAACAGATCGGCACGCCGGAACAAATCTATCGGCAGCCGGCGACGCCGTTCGCGTCCCGCTTTATTGCGCGCGGCCAATCGGTGCCTGCGCACGTGCGTGGCCAGCATCTGCATCTGTTCGGCCATGCATGGCGCATCGAAAATTTTGCCGCGGACGATGCGCACGAGATCGCCGTGCACGTGCGACCGGAGGACATTGCGCTGGCACCGATGGCGGGTGATGGCCTGAAGGCGCAATTGATCAATCTTCGCCACGTGGGCGGCACCGTACGTGCCAGCCTGCGGGTGGAGAACCGGGACGAACCGCTTGAGGCCGAATGGAACGAGCGCGATTGGGCCAGGCACGGCCCGGCAGTCGATGGCGTGGTCAACATCCATCTGCAGGCACTGACTGTATTTGCCACCGATCGGGAAGGCCGCGTGCAGGCGCGATCCACGGTGCATCCACCGCATGCGAGCTTTCCCGTTGCGGTAGGGCCGTGGCGTCGGGTGGAAGCGTAGGTCGGGAGGAAATCCCGGTACCGACATGCACGATGAAGCTGGGATTTCATCCCAGCCTGCTTTGCTTGCGTGCGAGATGGCGTAGAGCGTGACGCAATGCCTGCCACGTTTTCAGCCCGGCGATGCCATCGGCGAGCAGCCCGTAATCGCGCTGAAACGCTATGATGGCGTGGTGTGTTCGACGGCCGAAATCGCCATCGGCATGCACCGGGCCATCCATGTCGCAATAGCCAATATGGCGCAATTGCTGCTGAAGTTCTTGCACCGCGTTGCCCTCGTCGCCGTATTTGAGTGTCGTGGATGCTTCGGCGGCATATTCATGCTGCTGGGTTTCTTTCACGTGCAAACCTTCACTGCTACGGAATGACGTAAAGGTTGCGATCCGTGCAGGAGTCGGCGCTGTCGGGTGATGGCGGAGGACAGTGCGTGTACTCGCCGTGCTGCAACGGTTCTGTTGAACAAGCCTTAGGGCCCATAATGGCCGTATGGCTGTCATCCCTTCATCCACCGAATCACCCGCACTGCGGGCTCTTATCGACGATCGCTACGCGCAATTGGTGGCGCGTTGCCGCGCGGCGGGTGTACCCCTGCACGATGATGCGGGTGTCGCCGAGCGCATCCGTCGCACCTTGCTGGCGAGCGATTTCGCTTTCGAAACCTGGCGCAATCAGCCGCAACTGTTGGCGCCGCAAGGTTTGGAAAGGCTGCGCGCCAGTGCCGATGCCTCCGCGCGCATCGAGGCACTGAAGCTCGATCCCGATGAAGCGGCGTGCATGTCATCACTGCGCCGCTTCCGGCACGCCGAAGCACTGCGCCTGGTGTTCCGCGACGTCAACGGTCTGGACGATCTGCCGGAAACCTTGTCGGCCACCAGCGTGTTGTACGAAGCCTTGCTTGGTGCCGCGCTCGATTGGTCCGAGCGCGCACTTGCCGCACGTTACGGTCATGCCCGTGGCGAAGACGGCAGCTTGCAGCGGCTGGTGGTGGTCGGCTTCGGCAAGCTCGGTGGCGGCGAGCTGAATTTCTCTTCCGACATCGACCTGGTGTTGGCGTATCCGCAGGGCGGCGAAAGCGACGGCGCGCGTGTGCTGGATAACAGCGAATATTTCGTGCGCCTGGGACGTCACTTGGTGCGTCTGCTGCACGAGCCGACCATCGACGGCATTTGCGCGCGCGTGGACTTGCGCTTGCGCCCGTTTGGCAACGCCGGCCGGCTTGCCTTGCCATTCAGCGCGATGGAGCAGTACTACCAGCGCGAAGGCCGCGATTGGGAACGCTACGCCTGGATCAAGGCGCGCGCGGTGGCCGGCGATCGCAGCGCGGGCAAGCAATTGCAGGAAATGCTGCGGCCGTTCGTGTATCGCAAATATCTGGATTACACCGCGTTTGCCGGCCTGCGCGAGATGAAGGCGCTGATTGATGCCGAAGTCGCGCGCAAGGATCTGGCTGACAATCTCAAGCTGGGACCGGGCGGCATTCGCGAGATCGAGTTCATCGTGCAACTGGTGCAGCTGATTCGCGGTGGCCGCGAGCCCAGTTTGCGCGTGCGTGGCTTGCTGCCCGCGCTGACGGCTTGCGAAGCGCGCGGGCATATTCCGACCGTGCGTGCCAAGGCGCTGCGGCAGGCGTACGTGTTTTTGCGCCGGCTGGAAAACCGCGTACAGATGATGCGCGACGCACAGACACACGATTTGCCCGACGATGACCTGACGCGCGAGCGCCTTGCGCTGGCCTTGGACTATCCGGCGTGGGCACCGTTGGCGGAGGAATTGGCGAAGCACCGTGACATCGTCGCCACCGAATTCGAAGCGGTGTTGATGCCGGAAGGCGGCGCGAAGGCCAGCGTACCGGCGGCGGATGCGATTCTGTGGCAACGCGCTTGCGATGAATCATTGGACGCCAGCGTGATGGAAGCTGCCGGCTTCGTGCCGGGCAGCGAGGCGGCGGAGGCGTTGCTGAAATTGCTGCAAGCCTCGCAATTGCGTGCGATGTCGGCGCGTGCACGCGAGCAGCTGGATCACTTGATGCCGCAATTGCTGGCTGCGGCGCGCGAGACGGCGGCTCCGGTAGCGTGCTTGCTGCGCTTGTGCCGCCTGGTGCAAACGGTGGCGCGCCGGCCTTCCTATCTCGCCCTGCTGGAAGAGCAACCTTCCGCGCGCAAGCGCCTGGCACAGCTGTTTGCCGATAGCGCGTTCCTCGCCGAACGAGTGATTGCACAGCCGTTGCTGCTGGACGACGTGCTCGACCCACGCATCGATCAACTGCCGCTCAAGCGCGCCGATATCAGCGCGGAAATCGCCCACGTGCTGACGACACTCGACGAGCGCGAAGCGGAAGCCGAGCTGGAGCGCATCAACGAATTCAAGTCGAGCATCGCCTTTCGTTTGGGACTGGCATTCAACGATGGGCGCGCCGATGCGGTCGCGACAGCGCGCCGGCTTGCCGCGTTGGCGGAAGCGGTGGTCAATGCCGTGGCGGCGCTGGCCGAGCGCGAAGTGATGGCTGCCCATGGGCGCTTGCCGGGCGAGGGCTCGGGTTTTTCGATTCTTGGCTATGGCAGCCTGGGCGGCGAGGAACTGGGTTTTGCATCCGATCTCGATCTGGTCTTCGTGTTCGACGGTCAGCGCGCGCACGCAATGAGCGACGGCCCGCGTCCGCTGGAAGGTTCGCGCTGGTATCAGCGCCTTACCCAGCGCGTGATGAACTGGCTGACGGTGCTGACGCGTGCGGGACGCTTGTACGAAGTGGACACGCGCTTGCGGCCGGATGGTTCCAAGGGCTTGCTGGTCGGCAGCCTGGAGGCGTTCGTGGCTTATCAGGAAAGCCGTGCATGGACGTGGGAGCACCAGGCGCTGCTGCGCGCGCGTCCGGTGGCAGGCGATGCGGCCTTGAACGGCGAGCTGGTCGGCGTGCGCCGTCGCACTCTGGCTGTGCCGCGCGATCGCGCGGCGGTGTTGGCGGAAGTCAGCAGCATGCGCCAGCGCTGGCGTGCGGAGCGCGATCGTTCCGATGCCGGGCAGATCGACTTGAAACAGGGTCACGGTGGCCTTCTCGATATCGAATTTGCCTTGCAGGGGCTGGTGCTCGCGCATGCATCGACATCCCCGTACTTGCTGTCGGCGACCGGCAACGCCGGCTTGATTGAAGTCTGCCGCGATGCCGGCTTGCTGGATATCGCGCAGGCAAACTGCTTGAGCCGTGCACATGCCGAACTGCTGCGGCGTGCGTTGTTCTGTACGTTGGATTTGCGTTCGCGTATCGCGCCGCGGGATGCCGAACTGGAAGAGATGTGCAGCGAAGTGAGCGTGGTAACGCGTGCGCTCGGGTTTGAGTTCTAGGGATGCTCTGATCTATTCCATGCACCCGGCATGACGTCCAGAAGGCCCGCAGGGTGTGTTGCGTGGTGCAGGGCAGACTGGCCGTCTGTTCAAGCCGCGCGGCGCAGCCTGCGGGCCTTCTGGACGTCACCCCATCTTTAATTTTCTACCTGTTGGGGCCGCACGGTATGCGGGTACATGGAATAGATCAGAGCATCCCTAGCAAGCGCACGAAATCGCAGGCTGGGATGGCAATCCCAGCTTTCGTTCGACATGGTGATGCTGGGATTTCATCCCAACCTACGAAGCTAGGCATAGGTTGTGGTGAGGCGCAGCCGAACCCCAACATGGCGTGCAGGTAGCTACCGCGGACGTTGGGGTTCGCGTCCGCTCATTCCAACCTGCGGTTCGCGAGCATGCGGCGGCGCAATGCCTCCGCCATGGCTGCAGTCTCACGCAATGGTGTTTGCTGCACGGGCGCTTCGGCATCGATGTCGTGCAACAAGCCGGCGCCGCGCAAGCTGGCATGAAAGCGTGCCAGCTTCGGTGGCAGATCCCCGCTGACAAATGTATGCACCGCGCAACCCACGGCGCAGGCCTCGCTCAGCATGTTCACCGAGTCCGGCGTCACCACCAGGCGATCGGCCCAGCCCAGCACGCCGGGGTAGGGGTTGTTGCCATCGTCCGGGCCGGTCCAAAGCAGGCCGGGAATGCCGCGCAGTGCGGTGCGCATTACTTCGGTCACCGCAGTGGGCGTGCGGCGCGAGGCCAGCACCAGCAGGCTGCCGCCTTCGCGCTGCCGACGTGCGAGCAATGCCGCGATGAGCTGCTGCGCGTAATCGGCATCCATGCGCATGCCTGAGCGAGGTCCGCCGAGCAGCACGCCGACGCGTGGACGAGGCAGGTACTCGAGCGCAGGACTGGCGTCACATCCATCGGCGAGCCAGGCATCGTCGACAGGATTCAACGAGCCCAGCGGGTTCAACACATTCGGGCCGGCCAGTCCGTCATGGCGGGGAGCGATGACGGTGTCCCAGTGCGTGGGTTCGATACGTGGGTCGAGGATCTGTACGGTATGGCAATAGCCTTCTGTCAGTCCGCGCAGCAGGCGCGTCAGCAAGGCCGCGCTCCGTCCACAACCGATGGCAAGGGTCGGCCATGGCGATGCGAACGTTGCGCGTTGTGAGGCGGGAAGGACCAGGCGTCCGCCAAGCGCCAGCCGCGGCGACAACCATGACCATGGTGCGCGCGGCGAAAGCACGAGGTGCCGCACCGGCATGCCCATCTGTTCGGCCAGCGCAAGGGCTTGGCGTTGGTTGCCGGCAGCGTGGTCGGTGATGGCCCAGCATTCCCCCGGCAAGCTGTGAGGCAATTCCTGGCTTGAGCGTTCGATTGTTGCCGGATCGTGCACAGTACGTTCGCCTCATTCGCCGCTGATACATCCGGCTTGCGCTTACACTCTGGTCTTTAATTCTTCACGCAGAGGATACCCATGAGCGAGAAGCTTGCCGAGGCAGCCTTGGACCAGTTGTTCCGCACCGCCCGCACCTACAATGCCTTTCTGCCCAAGGAAGTGACCGACGAGCAGTTGCATGCGCTGTACGAACTGGCCAAGTTCGGCCCGACCAGCGCCAATTCCTCGCCGATGCGGCTGGTGTTCGTGAAGTCCGCTGCGGCCAAGGAAACGCTCAAGCCGTTCCTCTCCGAAGGCAATCGCGCCAAGACCCTGGCGGCGCCGGTCACGGCGATCGTGGCGACCGATCATGCGTTCTACGAAAAGCTGCCGCAGCTGTTTCCGCACGCCGATGCGCGTAGCTGGTTCGTCGGCAATCAACCGCTGATCGATACCACGGCCTTTCGCAATGCCACGTTGCAGGGCGCCTACGTGATCATGGCGGCGCGCTCGATCGGCCTGGATTGCGGCCCGATGTCCGGCTTCGACAATGCCGGCGTGGACCAGGCGTTCTTCGCCGGCACCACGATCAAGTCGAACTTCCTGATCAATATCGGCTATGGCGACAGCAGCCGCGATTTGTTCCCGCGCAGCCCGCGGCTCTCCTTCGACGAGGCCTGCCGCGTCGCATAAGGTTTTCCCACGGATTGCCGCCTGGCCATGCCGCGCGGCGGTCGATGTTGTCCAACGCAAACGCGTTTTCCCCCTATCCACTTTGATTGAAGGCAGGAGACTTTTTCATGCGTACCCTTCGCTACGTATTGCTGGCTGGTTTGCTCGGCACCGCGCTGTCGGCCCAGGCCGCGCCGCAGACCTACAAGCTCGATCCGGGCCACACGATGGTGTTGTTTAGCTGGAGCCACTTCGGCTTCTCCCATCCGGTGGCCGACATCGGCATTTCCGACGGCACGCTGGTGTTCGACGAGAAGGATCCGTCCAAGGCTTCGGTGGACGTGACCATGCCGCTGAGCAATCTGGATACGCACGTGCCGGCGCTGGACAAGCACCTGAAAGAGGCGGATTTCTTCGATGCCGACAAGTACCCCACCATCACCTTCAAGAGCACTAGCGTGCAGTCGCTGGGCAACAAGCACTACAAGGTGACCGGTGATCTCACCGTGCATGGCGTGACCAAGCCGGTGGTGCTCAATGCCACGCTCAACAACGTTGGCCCGCACCCGATGACCGGCCAGCAGGCGATCGGCTTCAACGCCACCGGTACGCTGAAGCGTTCGGATTTCGGCCTCGGCGCTTATGTCCCGAAGGTGAGCGACGAGATCCAGATCAACATCACCACCGAAGGTGGCGTGCCGAAGGCTGGCCAGTAAGTCCGGCGCAAGGACCGTAGAAGGAGGGGGGAGTCGCGGGGCGCTGCGCTCTCGCTACTCCCCCCTTCTCCCTTGCTAGGGCCTGTTTACACCATTTGCGTAGCCCGCGCCGGGAGCTGTTTGCGCGCCAGCCAAGGAAGAACGAAGGCGTGTACGTCGGTCCACGACTGAGTGATGACGCCCGATGGCGGGCAAACGGCTCCCGGCGCGGGCTACGCAAATAGTGTAAACAGGCCCTAAGATAAGCGGTCCCATAGCCTCACCCCCGGAGCAACATCCCATGTCGGGTAACTCTGCCGCAGCCCCAAAGCTCATTCCGGCAAATGCCGAAAATCGTTACGAAGTGACGCGTTCGGACCTGCCGTTGTCCTGCCCAATGCCCGGCATGGCGCTGTGGAACTCCCATCCGAAGGTCTATTTACCCATCGTTGAGGATGGCGGCGAGTCCGTATGTCCTTACTGCGGCGCGCATTACGTCCTGCGCGACTGAGTCGCAGCTTTCACTCCCGAGCATAGTCCCCGCGAAACGGCACGATTGCTGCTTGGATTCTACGGATGAGAGTTGCGAATGAGGGAACCATGTCCGTTGCCGCCACACCGGCCAGAACGCTGACCGTTGTGCAGCTCATCCCCGCGCTGCATTCGGGCGGCGCTGAGCGCTCGGTGCTGGAGATGGGGCAGGCACTGGTGCAGGCCGGACATCGCTCGGTGGTCATTTCCGCGGGCGGTCGCATGACTGCGCAGCTCCAGGCCGAAGGCAGCGAACACATCACCCTGGACATCGGCCGCAAGTCGCTGAGCACCCTCGGCCGGCTATGGCGCCTGCGGCGCATCCTGCGCGACCTGAAGCCGGATGTGGTCCACGTCCGCTCGCGGCTGCCGGCATGGATGGGCTGGTGGGCACTCAAGGGCATGTCGCCCAGGCCGCATTTCATCACCACCGTGCACGGGCTCAACTCGCCCGGGCGCTACAGCGCGATCATGTTGCGCGGCGAGCGCATCGTGGTGGTCTCGCAGACGGTGCGCGATTACCTCATCAGCCATTACAGCAAGCTCGATACCACCCGCATCCGCATCATTCCGCGCGGCATCGATCCGGAAGCCTTCCCGTACGGACATCGTCCCGAGGAAAGCTGGCAGAAGGCCTTCTTCAACGAATTCCCCAAGCTCGCCGGTGCACCGCTGCTTACCTTGCCTGGCCGAGGCACGCGCCTGAAAGGCCATCACGACGCCATCGAACTGGTGGCCGAGCTCAAGCAACGCGGCATCGACACACGCCTGTTGCTGCTCGGCGTGGTCGAGCCCGGTCGTGAAGCCTACGTGCGCGAGCTGAAGGACCTGATCAAAGGCCGCGGCGTCGAAAATCAGGTGGTGATGACGCCGGCACGCCAGGACGTGCGCGACATCTACGCCATGTCCGCCCTGGTGCTGCAACTTTCCAACAAGCCCGAAGCCTTCGGCCGCACCGTGGTGGAAGCCTTGGCCTTGTGCCGTCCGGTACTCGGCTATGCCCACGGCGGCGTGGGCGAGCTGCTGGCCGAACTCTACCCCGCCGGCCGCGTACCGCCCGGCGACCGCGAGCGCCTGGTCGAACGCGCAGCGGAACTGCTGCGCGTCGCGCCCCCCATTGCGCCATTACAGCGCTATCGCCTGATCGACATGCAGCACGCCGCACTGGCGCTGTACGAGGAAGTGACGGGCTAACCCTGTACTTCGTAGGCTGGGATGACAATCCCAGCATCTCCTCATGTACGTCAGCCCACGCGGTGACAGCAGCCATTTGGCTCGTTTATTGTCCTGCGTTGATCAGGCTTCATTTCGCCGCCCGTGACCCGTCAGCGTCTCCCGGATTTTCTGCAAAGCATCGGCTTCATCGCATGGTGGCCGCTATGGCTGCTTGCGGTGCTGCTGCCGTTTGGCCGCAGCGCTGAGCTGGGCACGCTGCTATGTCTGGTGGGCATCGTGGTGGCGTTCTGCCGTGATCGCGCAACTTGGCATGGCGATCACGCGGTGCGGCTGTTTTTCGCGTTGCTGGCCTGCTACGCCGGCGCAGCGCTGGTGTCATCGTTCGCGGCAGTGATGCCAAGTAAAAGCTGGAGCACCACAGCAGGATTTCTTCGTTATGTGCCGCTTGGCCTGTACGCCGCCTACGCGTTGCGCAGCGCGCGATCGTTGCATGGTTTCTACGCAGCATTGGCCGTTGTTATCGCCTTCTGGGTGCTGGATGCATGGATGCAAATGCTGACCGGCTGGAGCCTGCGCGGCCATGCGGAACCCGAACGCATCTCCGGCTTGTTCGGCGCGGACGATCCCAAGCTGGGGCCGACGCTGGCAGTACTTTCGCCATTCTTGCTGTGGACGGCTCGTCAGCATGGAGGGCGGTGGGGCTTGATCGTGGTGTTTCTGCTGCTGCTGGGTCCGGTATTGCTGAGCGGCTCGCGTTCCGCCTGGATCGGTTTTGGCGTGGTCACGCTGGTGTTCATATGGCGCGAAGCAGGTTCGCCGCTGCGTTTTCTGGCCGTATGCGTGGCATGTGGCGTGGCGTTGTTGACGGCAGGCGGTATCGCCTGGAAGACCTCCACGCGCTTCGATGCACGCATGCAGCGCACGTTGATGGTTTTTAGCGGGAACGAACAATCGATCAACGAAGCAGCAACGGGGCGCCTGGATATCTGGCATACCGGCTTGCGCATGATCGAAGCCCGTCCGCTGTTTGGCGTGGGGGTGCGCGGATTCCGTTACGCCTATCCGCATTACGCACCGGCAAACGATCACTTCATGGTGGCGGAAAATTGCGGCGATGGCGTCGGCGCCTGCCATCCGCATCAACTGGTGATGGAAGTGCTTGCCGAAACCGGTATCGCGGGCATGCTGTTATGGCTGGCAGGTGTGGCGGTGGCCGTTCGCGCGTGGCGTCGCGCGGGCAAGGCTGCCCGGGCGGCGGCATTTCCTATCACGGTATCGCTGGGGGCGATGCTGTTTCCGATCAATTCCCATCTGGCCTTTTATTCCGCGTGGTGGGGCCTGTTGTTTGCCTGGTTGCTGGGGCTATGGTGTGCTGCGTTGTTTGCAGTGAGGAAGGAGTCGGGCGATGGCACGTGAACCGCTTTCGGTGGTGCTGATCACCTACAACAATGCCGATACCCTCGATGCCTGCCTGCGCGAAGTGGACTGGGCGGATGAAATTGTCGTGCTGGATTCAGGTTCTACCGACAGCACGGTGGCGATTGCGCGCATGCATGGTGCACAGGTGGACGTGCATCCGTTCGACGATTACGGCCCGCAAAAGCAGCGCGCTTACGATCTGGCGTGCAACGACTGGATTCTCAATCTGGATGCGGACGAGATTCTTTCGCCCGGCACGCGCGCCATCATCGAACGTGCGTTGGAAGATCCACGGCACGCCGGTTTTCGCATACCGCGCCGCGAGCGCATGTTCTGGACCGTGCAGCATCGCTGGAGCCATCGCAACGGTCATCTGCGCCTGTTCAATCGCAAGCGTGGCGGCATGAATGATGTGGAAGTACACGCGGCGGTGGAAGTGCGCGGGCCGGTGAAAACATTATGGGGCGCGGATTTCGTCAACAACGGCGATGGCGATATCGCCACGCGCGTGGAAAAGATCAATCGCTACAGCAGCGGCATGGTGGCGCATAAGCTGCGTCGCGGGCAGCGGTTTACCGGCATGCGCATGGTGGTGTATCCGCCGCTGTTCTTTCTGCGGCAGTTTGTGTTGAAGCGGTATTTCCTGAGCGGCTGGGCGGGGTTTATTGCCAGCGTGCTTGGGGCGTTTTATGTGTTCTTGAAGTATGCCAAGTTGCATGAGGCACGTAGAGCGGGTCGTTCCAATCCGCAGCTCTAAATGCTTTGTCGAGTAGCTTCATCTTCCGTCATTCCCGCGAAAGCGGGAATCCATCTTTGCTTTCTGCATTAGAGCGAAATGGATTCCCGCTTTCGCGGGAATGACGGCCTCACGGTATGAGGTCATCAGGACAGCAAGATTAACCCTTTATCCCTTCGCAAAAGGGCGGAGTGGGAAAGCGTGCTAGTTGTCACTAAGAATGCGCACAAACTCATCCGCAATCACCCGCGTACTGAAATGCCGATCCACAAAATCCCGCGCCGCCACACTCATCGGCTCGCGCACGTCCGTCTCGCACATCTTGAGGATCGCATTGCGCCACGCGGCGGCGTTGCCAGGCGGCAG
>NZ_DATEJY010000130.1:0-17252 GCF_035277725.1 Dyella sp.
CGTCGGCATTGCCTACGGCATGGGCATTACCGCCGAAAATGTCGCCAAGCAATGGAAGGTGTCGCGCGAGGCGCAGGATGCCTTCGCCGCGCAGAGCCATGACCGCGCCCTGGCGGCGATCAAGGCCGGCGAGTTCAAGGACGAGATCACGCCGTTCCAACTCGACGATCACTACCCCGATCTCGCCACCCGCGGTATCAAGACCGACAGCCGCGTGATCGACACCGACGAAGGCCCGCGCGCCGGCAGCACGCCGGAGGTACTGGCCAAGCTGAAGACGGTATTCCGCAACGGCCAGTTCGGCGGCAGTGTGACAGCCGGCAATTCCTCACAGACGTCGGATGGCGCGGCCGCCGTGCTGCTGGCCAGCGAGCAGGCGATCAAGGACTACGGCCTCACGCCCCTCGCCCGCTTCGTCGGCTACTCGGTGGCTGGCGTGCGCCCGGAGATCATGGGCATTGGCCCGAAGGAAGCGATTCCGAAAGCGCTCAAGCAGACCGGCATCAAGCAGGATCAACTCGACTGGATCGAACTGAACGAAGCCTTCGCCGCGCAGGCGCTGGCGGTGATCGGCGATTTGGGCCTGGACCAGGCCAAAGTGAACCCGCTCGGCGGCGCCATTGCGCTTGGCCATCCGCTCGGTGCCACCGGTGCTGTGCGCACCGCCACACTTGTGCACGGCCTGCGCCGCCGCAAACAGAAGTACGGCATGGTCACCATGTGCATCGGCACCGGCATGGGCGCTGCAGGCGTGTTCGAAGCGGTCTGATCATCGTCATCAGACCCTCGTAGGTTGAGGTGCGAACCCCAACATCGCCATGCCGATCACCACGCCATGTTGGGGTTCGCACCCCAACCTACGAGCTTCATGACTATTGGGATAGGGAAATTTTTTCGAACGCTTGTCCTCATCGCCAGCCAAGCGAATAATGCGACACGTTGCGGCGCACACCCCGATGCGCCCGCGTCCTGAGCGCTTCCGACATCCTCGCCACCAGGCGTAGACCCGCTGCGCTCGCTGCAGGAACCGTTCGTGAGCGCGTTGACAGAGGAAAAGCTGGACTTGCCGGCCACCGATCAGCCGGCCTATCCCGACTACCGCGTCATTTCCCTGATCGTCGGCTGCGCGATCTTCCTGGAACAAGTCGACGGTACGGTGCTCGCCACCGCCCTGCCCACCATGGCACGCGACTTCGGCGTTTCCGCCCCGGCCATGAGCGTGGCGATTACCAGTTATCTGCTTGCGCTGGCGATTCTCATTCCGGTGAGCGGCGCCATTGCCGACCGCTTCGGCGCCAAGCGCGTGTTCAACAGCGCGATGGTGGTGTTCATCATCGGCTCGATCCTGTGTTCGCTCACCCATAGCCTGCCGATGATGGTGGCC
The DNA here is from genome assembly GCF_035277725.1 of Dyella sp. GTDB lineage: Bacteria > Pseudomonadota > Gammaproteobacteria > Xanthomonadales > Rhodanobacteraceae > Dyella_B. Next base: position 1,385 of record NZ_DATEJY010000130.1, read on the forward strand.
GCGCGGCTGGTGCAAGGCACGGGTGGCGCGATGATGGGGCCGGTGGGACGGCTGGTGATCCTGCGCACAGTGGAGCGCAAGCATCTGGTGTCTTCCATGATGTGGACGCTGATTCCAGCCGTGCTCGGCACCATGGCCGGGCCGCCGCTGGGTGGCTTCATCGTCCAGTACTTCGATTGGCGCTGGATCTTCTACATCAATGTACCAATCGGCGTGTTGGGTTACTGGCTGGTTCGGCGCTACGTGCCGGAGGTGCATTGCGGAGCCCGTCCGGCACCGTTCGACTGGCTGGGTTTTGCACTTTGCAGCGTCGGCTTGGGCTGCCTGCTGTTTGGCCTGGAGCTGTTTGGCGAGAACACCAGCGCGCGCAATGGCGTGATGCTCGTGGCCATCGGCACGGCCGCATGCCTGGCTTACGTCAAGCATGCCAAGCGCCGCGAGCATCCCGCGGTAGACCTCACGCTGCTGCGCATCGACTCGTTCCGGCTGTCGGTGATTTCCGGCGCGCTGATGCGCATCACCCAAGGCGCACAGCCGTTCCTGCTGCCGCTGCTGCTGCAGATCGGGCTCGGTTTCTCGGCGCTGCGCAGCGGTCAGTTGATCCTGGCCATTTCCGTCGGCGCGCTGCTCGCCCGCGTCCTCACCACCCGCCTGCTGCGCTGGATCGGTTTTCGCCGTGTGATGGTCTATAACGGCGTACTCGCCGGTTTGAGCTACGCCGTCTGCGCGTTATTCCGGGCAGATTGGCCGTTCTGGCTGATGTTCGGCTTGCTGGTGTGCTGCGGCGTGATCATGTCGGTGCAGTTCACCGCCTACAACACCATTGCCTATGAAGCAGTGCCAACCGATCGTATGAGCGCGGCAAACAGTTTCTATTCCACCCTGCAGCAGCTGATGCTGTCGGTAGGTGTGTGCTGTGGCGCGCTGATCCTCAAGCTCGCCATGGCCGCCAGCCACAACACCGAACCGAGCCGCCTGAACTTCTCCGTGGCGTTTCTGGCGGTCACCGTGATTTCGCTCAGCTCCACTTATTGGCACCGCGCCTTTGCGCCGGATGCGGGCCATGAAATGAGTGGGCATCGCCAACGCTGATTCAACGACACACACTGTTTCCCTGGCGAGCGTTTCCTATCGCGATGACCAGCCTTATCTTGCGCGCCATCCGAAACAGCGAGGTGTCCCATGATCGAACGTCGTCCCTTCAACAGCCTTGGCGGTGCTGATCACGGCTGGCTCAAGGCCAAGCATCACTTTTCGTTCGCCGGCTACAACGACAGCAAGCGCATGGGCTGGGGCGCATTGCGCGTGTGGAACGACGATAGCATCGCCTCGCAAACCGGCTTTCCGCCGCACCCGCATGCGGATATGGAAATCATCACCTACGTGCGCGAAGGCGCCATCACGCATCGCGACAACCTGGGCAACCAGGGCCGCACCGTGGCCGGCGACGTGCAGGTGATGAGCGCAGGCAGCGGCATCACGCACAGCGAGTACAACCTGGAATCCGACACCACGCGCATCTTCCAGATCTGGATCATTCCGGACGAACGCGGCCGCGCGCCTTCGTGGGGCACGAAGCCGTTCCCGGTGGGTGAGCGTTCCGGGCGCTTCGTGGCCCTCGCCAGCGGCATGGAAGGCGATACGGACGCCCTGCCCTTGCGCACCAACGCCCGCGTACTCGGCGCCACACTGAAAGCGGGTGAAACAGCGCAGTACACGTTGGACAAACAACGCTACGCCTATCTTGTGCCGGCCAAGGGCGCAGTAGAAATCAACGGAGTGCGCATCGATGCCCGCGATGGCGTCGCCATTCGTGATGAAACGACGCTGGAAGTGAAAGCATTGGACGACGCGGAACTGATCCTGGTCGATTCAAGCCCCTAAGCAGGCTGGGATGACGTCCCAGCATGACGGGTTGCAAGGACGCTGGGATCACATCCCAGCGTACGCAACACAAGCACACCTCAGGAGTTTCACCGATGACCACCATGCAAGCGATCCAGATTGCGCATTTCGGTGGCCCCGAGGTCCTGCAGCCCGTCGAGCGCGCTATGCCGCGGCCAGGCGCTGGCGAGGTGCTGATCAAAGTCGCGGCCTCGGGCGTCAATCGTCCGGACGTGTTCCAACGGCAAGGACATTACGCACCGCCGCCCGGCGCTTCCGATCTGCCTGGGTTGGAGGTGGCCGGCGAAGTAGTGGAAGGCGATTTCAGCGGCAGCAATCCGCTCGGGCTCAAGCGTGGCGATAGCGTGTGCGCCTTGCTGGCCGGCGGCGGCTACGCGCAATACGCCGTCGCACCGCTGGGCCAGTGCTTGCCGGTGCCGTCCGGCATCAGTGTGCTGGAAGCCGCGTCGCTGCCGGAAAATTACTTCACGGTATGGAGCAATGTTTTCGATCGCGGCAGGCTGGGCCTGCGTGAGGGTGGTTCAAAAGAAAGCCTGCTGGTGCAAGGTGGTTCCAGCGGTATCGGCGTCACGGCGATCCAGCTTGCGCATGCCTTGGGTCATCCAGTGTTTGCCACGGCGGGCAGCGATGAAAAATGCCGTGCTTGCGAATCGCTCGGTGCACGCGCCATCAACTACCGCAGCGAGAACTTCGTCGAGCGCGTCAAACGCGAAACCGATGGCCGCGGCGTCGACGTCGTGCTGGATATGGTCGCCGGCGATTACGTATCGCGCGAACTGGATACCTTGGCCGATGATGGCCGGCTGGTCATCATCGCCACGCTCGGCGGCATGAAGGCGACCATTGACGTTGGCATATTGATGCGGCGGCGTCTGCACGTCACTGGCTCCACGCTTCGTGCGCGATCGGTGGCGTTCAAATCGGCTATTGCGAAAGCGTTACACGAGCAGGTGTGGCCGTTGTTTGCGGAAAAGCGCCTGCGCCCGGTGATCCATGAAGTGTTTCCGGCGCACGAGGCTGCGCGTGCGCATGCGCTGATGGAAAGCAGTACGCATATCGGGAAGATTCTGTTGCGTTGGTGAGTCTTATGCCGTCATTTCCGCAAAGGTGGGATGTAGTGCGCCGCGCGGAGAACGTCCGAAGGACGGCCCCGAAGGGGTAAGCGAAGCGCATCATCCATCTTCGCTTGGGCATTCAGGCAACATGGATTCGCTTTCGCGGGAATGACGACCATGAGGAGGCGCGTAAGCTGGGACGCAATCCCAGCATCACCATGCATGGCAGTGCTGGGATTGCATCCCAGCCTACGCGAACGTCGTCTACGCTTTCGAAAAGGGAAACGCGAGCACGTCGGCGATCTTGTCCGTGCCCGCCATGCACATCAGCAATCGCTCGATGCCCATCGCGACGCCGGCACAATCAGGCATGCGTCCTAACACCGCCAGCAACTGTTCGTCGATGGGCATTTCGCGCAAACCACGTTCGCGGCGACGTGCATTGTCGCGTTCGAACCGCGAGCGCTGTTCCGCCGCATCATTGAGCTCGTGGTAGCCGTTGGCCAGCTCGTAAGGCCCAAGGTAAAGCTCGAAACGCTCCGCCAGCGGCGGATCGCCGGGGCGAATACGCGCCAGCGCACTTTGGCTCGCGGGATAGTCGTGGATCACGGTAATGCGATCGCGCGGAAACGCCGGCTGCAGCTTGTGCGTGATCAAGAGATCCAGCCAGTCGTCGCGCGTTAGCCCATCCGGGTTGATGTTGTAGGGAGCCAGCGGTGCACGCAGCGCATCGATCTCGGCATGCAGCGGGTCCAGCCCAAGTTCGTCGAGAAAGAGCTGCCGATATCCTTCGATCAATACTTCAGCGCGGCGGCCCACCAGTGCAAGCGCGGCTTCCACCAGCGCAATGGTTTCTTCCATCAATTGCCGATGCGTCCAGCCAACGCGATACCACTCCAACATGGTGAACTCGGGGTTGTGCCGCTCCCCGGCTTCGCCGTTGCGGAACACTCGCCCAAGTTCATAGCAATCGCCAACACCATCGGCGAGCAGGCGCTTTAGCGGATATTCCGGCGACGTGCGCAACCAGCGCTCGCGCGAACCCGCATCGACATGCCCGTGGAACGGCGCGTGGAAGCTTTCGATATTCGGATCGGTATTGCCGGCGGCGGACAGAATCGGTGTTTCCACTTCCAGCACGCCGCGATCGGCAAAGAACGTGCGGATCACGGCATACAGTTTGGCGCGGCCCTGCAGGCGCTGGCGAAACGGTGCGACGTTGTTGATCGTGGCATCCATCGTGATCAGGCTCCGTGCTGCTTGAACAGCGCCAGCAACTGCGCTTCATCCCACACATCCACGCCCAGCTCTTGCGCCTTGTCGAGTTTGGATCCGGCCGCCTCACCCGCCACGACGAAGTTGGTTTTCTTCGACACGCTGCCGGACACTTTCGCACCGAGCGCTTCCAGCTTTTCCTTGGCTTCGTCGCGCCCCATGCTGGACAGCGTGCCAGTGAGCACGGCGGTCTGGCCCGTCAACGGCAAGGTTTCCACCTTGGCATGTTTGGGAATGGCAGCAAGCAGCCGATGCATGGCGGCTTCCGCCTCCTGCAAAGCGGCAAGGCGATGGGGATCGGCAAGGTATTCGTCGAGATTGGCAGCGGCATTCTGCGACAAGCCCGCGGTGATCCAGTGCGTTGCCCCGCCGCCATGCAATTTGGCAATAGAGGGAAAATGCGACGCCAGCATATCGGCATTGCGATGGCCGAGGCCGTTGACGCCCGCGTCTTCCAGCAATACCGCCAAGCCGAGTTTTTGTTGCAAGCGCGGCGAAGGATCGGTTTCATCGCTCAGCGTTACACCGGCTTTCAGCAATGCATCGACGACGTCGCGATTACCCTTCTGCTTGAAGAACGCCTCGATGGAGCCGGCCACTTCGGCACCGATATCCGGCAGTTCGCGCAGGATCGGTGCCGGCATGCTGCGCACCCATTCGAGCCGACCCAGCCACGTGGCCAAGGTTTTGGCGGTGCTTTCACCGATATGCACGATGCCCAGCGCGTAGAGAAAACGCGCCAGCGTGGTCTTTTTGCTGGCTTCGATCCCTTCGATCAGATTCTCGGCCCACTTGGTCGCGATCTTGCCGGACTTGACGGTTTCCGGCGTGGTGCCGTCGCGCTCATCGGCGCGGCGCTTCATCTCCAGGAAATCCTCGAGCGTGAGCTTGTACAGATCAGCCGGCGTATGCACGTAGCCAAAGTCCACCAGCGCATCGACGAAACGTTCGCCGATGCCTTCGATATCCATCGCACGGCGCGAAGCGAAGTGAATCAACGCTTCTTTGCGCTGCGCAGCGCAGACCAATCCGCCCGAACAGCGCCATGCCGCTTCACCTTCTTCGCGCACCAGGGCGGAATGGCATACCGGGCAATGCGTAGGCATATGCCAGGGATGCGTTTTCGGCGGACGGCGATCAGGAATCACGCGCACCACTTCCGGAATGACGTCACCCGCGCGGCGCACGATGACGGTATCGCCGATACGTACATCCAATCGCGCCACTTGATCGGCGTTGTGCAGCGTGGCGTTGGTGACGGTGACGCCCGCCACCTGCACCGGCGTAAGACGCGCCACCGGCGTGGCGGCGCCGGTGCGGCCGATCTGGATCTCGATCGCTTCCACCGTCGTGCTCTGTTCCTGGGCGGGAAACTTGTGCGCAATCGCCCAGCGCGGCGCGCGCGAGACGAAGCCCATGTCGCGCTGGCCGGCGTAATCGTCCAGCTTGTACACCACGCCGTCGATGTCATACGGCAGCTCGTCACGCTTGGCGCCGATGCGATGGAAGTAAGCAAGCAGGCCGTCGAAACCCTTGGCCGTACTTACCTCCGGCGATACCGGAAAGCCCCACTCGCGCAGCTTCTCCAAGGTTTTGGAATGCGTCGGCGGCAGCTCCACGCCCTCCACCACGCCGACGGCATATGCGAAGAAGCTGAGCTTGCGCCTGGCGGTAATCGCCGGGTCCAACTGCCGCAGCGAACCGGCAGCGCCATTGCGGGGATTGGCCAGCGGGCGTTCGCCATGCTCGCGCGCGTGAGCGTTGAAAGCTTCGAAATCTTTGCGCAGCATGATCACTTCGCCCCGCACTTCCAGCACGCGCGGCCAATCGCTGCCGCGCAGGCGCAGCGGGATGGAACGCACGGTGCGCAAATTGGCGGTGACATCCTCGCCTGTTTCGCCGTCGCCACGTGTAGCGCCCTGCACGAACACGCCGTCTTCATAGCGCAGGCTGATCGCCAAGCCATCCAGCTTCGGCTCCACCGAAAACACCGGGTTGCTGCGCCCGAGCGTCTGCTCGATGCGGCGCTCGAATTCGGCCACTTCGCGATAACGCTCGCGATCGTTGCCGCCTTCCTGCTCGAAGGCGTTGCTCAACGACAACATCGGCAAGGCATGCCGCACTTCGGCAAAACCGCCAGTCGCACGGCCGCCGACGCGGCGGGTGGGCGAGTCGGGCGCAGCAAGTTGCGGGTGCTCGGCTTCCAGTGCTTCCAATTCGCGCAGCAGGCGGTCGTACTCGGCGTCGGTGATCTCCGGATCGTCCAGTACGTGGTAGCGGTAGTTGGCGTGCTCGAGCTGCTTGCGCAGATCTTCGGCGCGTTCGGCGGGCAAGGGGGCTGCTGACGGTTTGCTCATGTGCAAAGTGTAACGATTCGATGTGGTTATTCCCTCTCCGGCCAACCGGCCTCGTAGGTTGGGCTGAGCAAACGCGAACCCCAATATCGCGTTACGCGGGTAGGTGTTCTTTAATCCTGATAACTGCCATAGCAGGTATCATAGCGCTCATGCCCTCTTCCCCCGCCGCTTCCTCAGCTACCGCAGCCACGGCGGACGACCTTGCAACCCTCCCCTCACGCGAACGCTACAGCGGCCTGATCTGGCTGGTGGCGGCGTCGTTCTTCATGCAATCGCTGGATTCCACCATCGTCAACACGGCGGTGCCGGCTGTTGCCACGGCCTTGCACGAAACGCCGCTGAACATGCGCAGCGCGCTGACCAGCTACGTGCTCACCCTGGCCATTCTCATTCCGGCCACGCCTTGGCTGTGTGACCGCTTCGGTACGCGCCGCGTGTTCGGCGCGGCCATCAGCGTGTTCGCCATCGGCTCGTTGCTTTGCGGCCTTTCCCAGACCTTGCAGGAGTTGGTGATGGCGCGCGTGCTGCAAGGTATCGGCGGCGCGGCGCTGATGCCGGTCGGCCGCTACATTCTGGTGCGCACGATCGACAAGCGTGACTTCGTGCAGGTGATGAGCACAGTTTCCACTTTTGGCCTGCTCGGCTCGGTGCTTGGCCCTCTACTGGGCGGTGCGCTGGTGGAATATGCCAACTGGCGTTTGATCTTTCTGATCAATGTGCCGGTGGGCATCGTAGGTGTGTGGCTCAACTACCGCGAAATGCCCGAGTACCGGCTGGAAACGGCCCACCGTTTCGACCTGTTCGGCTTCATGCTGTTCGCCGCCTCCTCCGCCCTGCTGTTGACCGCTTCGGAATTCGCCGCGGACACCACCGTGCGCTGGGGCCAGATGGGCCTGCTGATAGTGCTCGCCATCGCCTTCGGCGCGTCCTACGTCTGGCACAGCCATCGCACCAAACACCCGGTGGCGGACCTCACCTTGTTGCGCGTGCGCAGCGTATGGGTGGCGTTGTCGGGCAACCTGCTCACGCGGCTGGGTGTGAGCGGCATGTTCCTGCTGATCGTGTTGTTCCTGCAGGTCGGCTGCGGCTGGTCGCCGTTGGCGGCGGGCCTGATGATGGTGCCGCAGGCGTTGGGATCGATCTGCTGCAAATGGCTGGTCAACCGCACGCTGGTCCGTTTGGGATACCGTCGTTTGTTGTTCGGCAACACGCTCATCGTAGCGGCCTTGCTGGCGATGTTCGCACTGCTTGGGCCGCACACGCCGATCGCGCTGATCACCTTGCTGGTGTTCGTCTATGGCGGCTTCATGGGCATGCAGTACACCGTGATGAACACGCTGATCTACACCGACCTGGATGTGAAGCACGCGTCAATGGCTTCATCGATGGCGTCCACCACGCAATATCTGTCGATGAGTTTCGGCATTGCGCTGGCGACGATCTTGATGCAAACACTGCTGCACGGCCAGGACAGCGCGGCCTATGTGGTGGCTTTCCGCTGGACGATGCTGGTGCTGGCGGTCATCACTGCCGTAGCAAGTCGCGTCTTTGCTCGACTGGACAAGACTCCGCCTACAGGCCAGCGCGTGTCTTCTACGCCTTGAGCCAGTAGCATGGCGGGATGCTCATGATCGAAGGATGCCGACCATGCACCATGCCAACGAAATACTCTTTACGTTGTTCGTCGTATTCGTCGCCGCGCAAATCGGCGCGGAAATCGCGCAGCGTCTGAAGCTGCCCGGCGTCGTCGGTGAAATCGCCGCGGGTTGCGTCATTGGGCCATCGGTGCTGGGTTGGATCACGCCCGAGCAGATCGCACCCGGCACACCACTGGATGTATTGGCTGAAATCGGCGTCGTGCTGCTGCTGTTCGCGGTGGGCATTGAAACGCGGCTGGAAGATCTGAAGAAAGTCGGCAAATCCGCCTTCCTGGTGGGCGTGCTCGGCGTGCTGCTGCCGTTCGGCATGGGCGGCTTTTGGGCGCATGCCAGCGGTTTCGATTGGGGCAAGTCGCTGTTTGTCGCCGCCGCGTTCGTAGCTACCTCGGCCGGCATCACCGCACGCGTGCTGCAGGAACTTGGCGTGCTGCAGCGGGTGGAAAGCAAGGTGATTCTGGGCGCTGCGGTGATCGACGACATCCTGGCCATGCTGCTGCTGGGCGTGGTGGTGTCGTTGCAAGGCGGCAAGGGTTTCGACCCCATGCACCTGGTGATCGTGCTGGGCGGTGCGATCGGCTTTATCGCCGTGATCGGCTGGGGCGGTACGCGCGTGATGCGCTGGAATTCCACCTGGCTGGAAAAGCCGCATAGCACCTACTCGCCGTTGCTGATCGTCTTGGCGTTGTGCCTGGGATTGGCCTATATGTCCACCCTGTTTGGATTGGCGGCCATCATCGGCGCGTTCCTGGCCGGCATGATCGCGTCCGAAACGCGCCAGCAGCATACGCTGGAGCACCAGATCCAGCCGTTGCTCGCCCTGCTCACGCCATTCTTCTTCGTGCTGACCGGCAGCAAGATCGATCTGCATCAGCTTGCCAATGCCGACGCCTTGATTGCGCTGCTGGTGGTTACCGTCATCGCCATCATCTCGAAGCTGCTGGGCGGCTTCCTGGGTGCGCTCTCGCTAGGGCGCATGGGTGCCACCATCGTCGGCTTCGGCATGGTGCCGCGCGGCGAAGTGGGCGTGGTGATCGCCAGCCTTGGGCTTGCCGCGGGTGTGTTCAGTGACCAGATGTACGCCATCATCGTGGCGATGTCGCTGCTGACCGCGATGGTGACGCCGCCGATTCTCGCGTGGTTGTTGAAGCGCGCAGCGAAAACGGCGACAGCGGAAGCAATCACGTAGGCTGGGATGAAATCCCAGCATCAGGAAGCCGCAGAAGCTGGGATGGTCATCCCAGCCTACGCGGCAACCAGGTGCTCTTTCGCTACGTCTTGTCTGCGGCAATCAGCAGGTAAAGGAAACTCCCTTCCTCGTACGCGGTGATAAAGGCATCTCCATGGCGAGTAGCTATCACGGGCTTACGAACGGCGCTCAATGGCTTGATGCACGATTGCGGAAATCGGCATGCATAAGAAGAAGGAATCTACGGAGACAACGACAACTCGTCCGATGGTGTTTATTTTGCAGGCCTGCTTTTGCGTAGGTTGGGGCGAGGCATAGCCGAACCCCAACATGGCCCGCAAGCCTGCGGGGTGTTGGGGTTCGCGTTCCGCTCACCCCACCTGCATCGCAGTCTTTCGCGAACGCATCAGCACGGCATACAACACCGGCATCACCAGCAACACCAACGGCACCTGCACCAGCAGGCCCGCGATAATCGCCACCGCCAACGGCTGCTGCATCTGCGAACCGGAACCCAACGCCAACGCAAGTGGCAACAACGTGAGAATCGCCGCCATGGTCGACATCAGGATCGGGCGCATGCGATGCCGTGCTGCTTCCAGCAAGGCTTCATGCAGCGGCATGTCGCCAGCAACCTCCTCCAATTCGGAGAAATAGAAGATCGCCACTTCCGTCACAATGCCTACGATCATGGTCATGCCCATCATCGCGGAGATGTTGAGCTCGATGCCGGTAACCCACAAACCGATGAATACGGCGCCGATGGCGAGCAAAGGCATCAACATGATCACCAACGCCGCGCGGAAGCTTTCATAGAGGAACAACAGCAGCGTAAACACCAGCGCGATGGCGGCGAGCAGCACCACGGTCAGGCCCTTAAAGGCTTCCTGCTGCTGCTGGTACAAGCCGCCGAGCTGGTAATACATGCTCTTGGGCAACATGCCTGGCTTGGCCAGCATGGCTTTTACATCGGCGATCACCGAGCCCATGCTGCGCCCGCTGATGCGCCCCGTGACCGCCACCATGCGCTTCAGATCGTTGCGCGTGATTTCCGGCTGGCCCTGCGCGATCTCCAGCTTTGCAATCTGCGACAGCGGCAATAGATGGCCGTCCGCGGCCCGGATGGGCAACGCCGATATTTGCTCCAGCCGCTTGTACGCAGAGGTCTGCAAACGTACACGTACACCTACCATCTTGCCCGCCGTAGGCAGCTGGGTCGCGACAGTACCGTCGATCGCCGCGTTGACCTGATCGGTCACCGCCTGGGGATCGAGCCCTTGCAAGGCCGCCCTGGCCGGATCGACTGTCATGACCACGGCATCGCCGGCCGGATTGATGCCATTCAATACGCCGTTGACGCCACTGATCTTGCCGAGCGCATCGGCGACTCTCTGCGCGGTAGCGTTGAGCTCGTCGGCGTTGTCGCTGTACAGCTGGATTTCGATCGGCTGCGGCACGGACACCAGGTCGCCGATCATGTCTTCCATCAGCTGCGACACATCCACATCGAGGCCAGGCACTTTCTGTTGCACCTCCTGGCGAATGTCATTCATGACCTCCTCGGTAGATGGGCGCGAGCCGTTCTTCAAACGAACGAAGATATCGCCCGTATTGGCCTCCGTCAGCGCATCACCCAGCTGCAGACCGGTGCGGCGTGAATACGTATCCACGTAAGGGTTGGCGCGGATGATCGCTTCGACCTGATTGAGCAGGCGTCCCGTTTCTTCCAGCGAGGTGCCCGGCTTGGAGACGTAGTCCAAGGTAAAGCCGCCTTCGTCCATGGCGGGCATGAACCCGGTACCGACCTGGCTGAATGCCAACGCGCCAATGGCGATCAAGGGCAGCACCAGCGCCAAAATCCAGACCGGCCGCTGCAGCCACCGCTTGAGCGTACTTTCATAACGCTGCTTGATGCGTTGCGAAGAGCGGCCCGCCGAATGATCGACGATGTGACGCTGGTCCAGCAGACGCTCAGACAACAGCGGTACTACGATCCAGGTCAACAGGTAGGAGATCACCAGCGCGCTGGCCATGGTCAGCGACAAAGCCTTGAAGAACGCGCCTGTGACGCCGGTAAGGAATGCCAGCGGCAAGAAGATCACCGTGGTCGCCGCGCTGGAGCCCGTCAGCGGACGCGTAAACTCCCAGGCCGCGCGGCCGATCCGCCCGCCCACATCGCCGCTGCCGCTCTGCAGCCGGCGCATGATGTGCTCCTGCATCACGATCACGTCGTCGATGATCAGGCCCACTGCCGCCGCCATGCCGCCGAGCGTCATCATGTTGAAGCTCATGCCCAGCACATGCAGCAGCAGCGCGGTGATCGCCAATACTGACGGCACCACCAGCATGGCAACGAAAATCACGCGCGTATTGCGCAAGAACAGGAACAGCACCAACCCTGCCAGCACGATGCCGATCAGGATCGCATCGCGCACGCTGCCGGCTGCGCCGGTGACCAACTGCGACTGGTCGTACCAGTTGGCGACCTGGACGCCGGCCGGCATCTGCGGCGCGTAATCCTGCAGGCGCTGCTTGACGTCACGCGCGATCTGTACGCTGTTGCCATCCGGTTGCTGTAGAACCTGGATCAGCACCGCGTCCTGCCCATCTGCCGTCACGCGAATCCACTGTGGCACGTGGCTGAGTGAAATGTCAGCGATATCGCCTAACCGCACCACGCCATGGCTATCGGCGCGTACCACGATCTGGCGCAGCGCTTCCGTCGTGCTCGGTTGGTTTTGCGCCAACAACAGGTAAAGCTTGTAGTGATCCGAAACATGCCCCATCGCCTGGATGGTGGCTGCGTGGCTGACAGCCGTGGCCACATCGGTAAGGCTGAGGTCCTGCGCACGCAAGCGGTTCGGGTCCACGTCCGCATGGAATTCCGCGACTTCTCCTCCTTGCACCTGCACGCGCGCCACGCCGGCGATGCTGCTCAGCAAGGGACGCAATTGATATTGGGCAAGGTCGTACAACGCACTGGGCGACAAGCTGTGCGAGCGCAAGCTATAGGCCAGCATCGGATACGAACTCGGATCCATGCGGCGCGTGGTGAGCTGCGTACCCGCCGGCAAGTCTGGCAGCACCTGGCTGGCTGCGGTGCTGACGTCACCGAACGCACGACTCATATCCGTGCCCCAGTCGAAGCTGATCGATACGTCGGCGCTGCCGCGGCTGGTGGTGGAGCGGATGTTGCGTACGCCGGGCACTCTCCGCAACGCAGTTTCGATCGGCGTGGTGACCGCAATCGCCATCTGGTCAGCAGGACGATCGCCCGCATCGAGCGACACCACGATGCGCGGGAATTGCACGTTGGGAAACATCGCCACCGGCATGAATACCGCACTGCCGATACCGCCAACGACCAACATGACCACCAGGAAAAGCAGCGAGCGCCAATGCCGCTGTATCCACAGGACATTGTTCACTTGGCTGACTCCTGCTTGTCCTTGGCAGAATCTTTGTCTTTGGCCGCGTCCCCATCCTTGGCCGATTCCTGCTGATTCTTGGAGGGCTCGTCGTGTTCACGCACGGCATCCCCGTCGTCCAGCTCGTAATTGCCCGTGACGATGACCTGCATCTTGGCGTCCAGCGGGCCTTGCACTCCCACCGTATCGCCATCCGGATGCTTCAAGCTGACGTCGATACGCTTGGCTTTGTCCTGATCGACGACGAACACATACGCGCCCTTGTCATCCTGCAATACCGCATCGCGCGGCAAGGCCCATGCGGTGTAGCTGGTGGAATCGATGCTGGCCTGCACAGCCGAGCCTGCCATCAGTACGTTGCCGGCCTCCGGCGGCAGGCTCACTTGCAAGGGCAGCAGGTGCGTTTGCGCGTCGATCGCATGACCGACGACGTCGAGGCGTCCATGCAAGGTTTCGCTGGAACCGTAGGCGCCCTGCACGTTCACCGGCATGCCCGGCTTGAGATGCGCGCCTTCTTCCGGCTGCGCACCAAGGCGTGCGATCAATGCCTGGGAAGGTGCGAAGTTCAACAGCGCCGTGCCAGCCTGGAAGCGATCGCCAAGATTCACGCTGAGCGCCGTCACCACGCCGTCGGCTGGCGCGTTGATAGTTTCTTCGGCGCTGCCGCCACCGAGCGCGCGCTGTGCTTCGACGCCAGCCTTGGCATCGTCGAGCGCTTTGCGCGCCGTGGCTACCTGCGATTGCGTAGCCAGATGTTGCGCGGCCATTTGCTCGGTACGCTTGAGTTCGCCGGTGGCGAGATCCAGCGTGCTTTGCGCTTGCAAGTACGCGTTGCGGGCAACCGGATCCGGCGCGATGCGGAGCAATGGTTGACCACGTTGTACGGATTGCCCACCGGCCACCAGCAGACCGATCACCTGGCCGCCGTGCCCGAGGCTGATAGTGCTGGCGCGATGCGGATCGCCTACTGCCGTGCCCCATGCCTGGATGGTGTCGTGGAAGGTCTGGCTTACCGGTGACGCCGTGGTCACCAGCACCGTGCCCTTCACCTCCGGCGCTTCATCGTCATCGCCGGCAGCGCCGCCTTTGCCGCAACCGGCCAGTGCAGCAAGCATCAGTGCCGCTAGCGCGGCACGCGTCAAGACAAATCGGTTCATAGTTTGGCCGTGGATGCGGGTGGCGGTTGAAGATCGGTGCTGCCGAGCAGGGCTTCCAGCGCAATGGCCTGCTGCGATTGCTGATCACGCGCGGCGATGGCGTCCATGTCTGCGCTGAGTGCATTGGCGCGGATGGACAAATACGTCGGCCAATCGAGCAGGCCTTTTTGCCAGGCGTTTTCGGCGGCGCGGCTGGCGTCATCCAAACGCTTGGCCTGGGCTTGCGATTGCTCACGTTGTTTGGCGAGCGTGTCCTGGTCCAGCATCAGCTGGTTGATGTCGTTGCGAGTGGTAAGCACGCGGTTTTCGTAGTCATCCTTGAGTTGCTGCCGCGTCGCTTTTTCGATCGCGATGTTGCCGCGATTGCGATCGAACAGCGGCAGCGTGATACCGATGTTGATGCCGTGCGAAGGTATGCCGGAATTGTCACCCTGCCGGTCCACGCCAAAGGTCAGCGCGGGGAACTGCGCACGGATCGCGCCGCGCAAGGTGGCCTCTTGCGATTTATAGCCGGCCTGCAGCGCCAGCAAATCCGGACGGCGTTGCGGCAGGCTGGCCAACGCGGCCTCCACTTGCTCGGGGGTGGGTGAGGTCTGGAAGGGTTCACCGATCAAATCCAGCTTGGCATCCGGCGCCAAGCCGAGCAGCACGCGCAGGTCGTGTTCGGCCTGATGCAACTGTACGGTGCTGTCGGACAGGCGCTTGGTGGCATCGGCATAGGCGTTCAAGCCGGCGCTGGCTGCATCGTAGGTGAGATTGCCTTGCTGCATGGCTTTGCGCACATAGCCATCCACGGGCAACAGTGCGGCCTGCTCCGCGGCAAGGCGCTGTTGCTGTTCGCGCAAGGACACCACCTGGTTGAACAGCTGGCGCGCCTGGGCAATGGTCTGCCACTCCGCCCAAAGCAGGTCGAGGTTGGCCTGGTCAGCCTGCGCGTTGGCCGCGGCCTTGCGAGTAGAGCGCAGCAGCAGACTGGTGATGTCCTCGCTGATGCCGTAGACGAATGCAGTGCGATAACCGGGAATCGGGTGGGTCAGGTATTCCTGGTTGATCGAGAGCTGCGGGTCCGGCAGCAAGCCGGCTTGAAAAGCCTGGGCGCGCGCGACGCCCAGCTGATCGCGCATGACCTTAAGGTCCGGGCTGTTGGCCACCGCCAGAATCGCCACGTCGGTGACGTCCATGCCATGGGAAAGATCGAACGGATGGGAGCGCAGCGCCGGCAACGGCATGGTCGACGTATCGGCCGACAGCTGCGATACGTCCTTGGCCCCCTGCCCCTCGCCCAGCGGCAAGGGGGAGTACGTGGCGCAACCCGCCAGGCCGACAATGCATGCCACCAAGCCGAGCCGCAGCGCATGCGAGAGAGGTGTTGCGTGGCGATGGGGTAAATCCTTACGAAGCAGCCGCACCGGCAGGCCTCCAGGTCTTGGGTCGGATCCAAGGCTAATGGCGTTTGCTTAGCCCATACTTTGCCCTTGCTTAGCCCAACCTTCTTCTTTGCCCCATCAAGATTTTCGGCCCGCGGCCGATAAGGTCCCCGAGTCCCTTCGGTGGGCTGACGGAACACCGGCCTTCGCAAGAAGTTGTGCCGATGACAGAGCTTGCTCCATAAATGTGACGCACAGCAGGCTGATTCTCGACCATGCTCACACAGACTTCACGGCCAACATTGTCTTATCCTTAAGCTAATCTGGCGGGAAATAGTGGGTCGATCGCCAACACACTTGTGATTTCTATTTGCAGGGGAAAACGCATGGGGAAGCGCTGGTGGACTAACGACTGGCTGCTGCAGTTAGGGGTTGCGGTCGGCTACGGGCTTCTTTATTTCGCGATACATCCGCTTTCCA
>NZ_DATEJY010000131.1:0-13129 GCF_035277725.1 Dyella sp.
CATGACATCCGCATTCGACGACAAGGCGATGGACCGTCGGCGATTCCTGTTCGCCTTGTTTGGAGGTGGCGCCGTGGTGGCACTTGGCGCCGTGACAGCGACACGCTTGATGAACCGCAAGGGAGGCAGCGCGATGGCCGCAGCAACGCCGGCAGCAAACGCTTCTCTTCAAATGCTGCAGCTGGAATGTTTTGCGGACGAAGACGGCCGCGATCTTGGCGTGTGCGACGTGCGCAAAGTGGTACTGACGGATGCGCAATGGCAACAGCGCCTTTCACCCGCCGCTTTCAACGTGCTGCGTCACGCGGGTACCGAAATGGCATTCAGCGGTCCGCACGAGAAACCGAATCACAAAGGCCTGTATCGCTGTGCCGGTTGCGATACGGCGCTGTTCAATGCCAACACGCAATTCGATTCCGGCACTGGCTGGCCGAGTTTCTGGCAGCCGATTGCCAAGCGGAATGTGATCGAGCACCGCGACACAAGTTTCGGCATGGAACGCATCGCCATCAGTTGCGCAGGATGCGACGGCCACCTTGGGCATGTGTTCGATGATGGCCCGCAGCCGACGGGATTGCGTTATTGCATGAACTCGGTGGCGATGCGGTTTGTGGCGTTTGCGGGTTGATGATTGCCAGGATCTTTCCGCTCGTCATTCCGGCGCAGGCCGGACGTAGCGCGCAGTGCGGAGAACATCCGAAGGATGGCCTGAAGGGGTGAGCGAAGCGAATCATCCCGTTTGAATACGGCGTGCGAAGCACACAAAACCCATCCCGAATACTGCGAAAAATTTTGAACTCGTCGTCCCGGCGAAAGCCGGGACCAGTGACTTTTTTAGGCGCCCAAAGTCACTGGGCCCCGGCTTTCGCCGGGGCAACGAATCAGGAGATATTGGGTTTTCAAGCAGCGCGTAGGTTGCGGTGACGCAAAGCCGAACCCCAACATGTCCCCGCGCATCACGGTGTTGGGGTTCGCGTTCCGCTCACCCCAACCTACGCCCCGTCCGCGGCCGACATTCATGGCAACGTATGCGGTTACGGCGCAGTGCGATACGGCGCCAGCAACGCCGCGTCATCGAACAACCCCGTCGGCAACAGATACCGTGGATCGCGCCCCGCCGCGAGCAATTCGCGAATACGCGTGGCGGACACTTCCAGCGGGGTCACCGCCAGCTCGATCACCTTCCCCGCCGCCTGCGAACGAATCACTTGAGGATCATCCGTGCGCCGCGCTGCCACCGCGCGTTCCACTTCGGCCGGAACACAGGCATCAATTCCCGGCCGATTGATCACGCCGATATGCGTCACCAGAAACAAGTCCCGCCAGCGATGCCAGCTGCGCAAACCGGCAAACGCATCCGCGCCCAGCAGCAACACCAACGGCCGTTCGCCGACTTCGCGGCGCAGTTCTTCCAAGGTATCGACGGTATAGGACGGGCCGCTGCGTTCCAGTTCGCGCGTATCGAGCGTAAGACGCGATTGACCATGCAACGCCGCACGCAGCATGTCGACGCGCTGCTCCGCACTGGCCGTGGGTGGCGGACGATGCGGCGGCACGTTGGCCGGCATCAGGCGCACTTCGGCATCGAGCAACTCGGAGGCTTCCCACGCGACGCTGAGATGCCCGATGTGAATGGGGTCGAAGGTGCCGCCAAAGAGGGCCAGCGGTTTCATCGTGTATCTCGGTTAGACCAGTGCCTGTGCGGCACGCGGTTCGGCGATAGCGGCGATCAGCCGCTGCGTTTCCCGCCAGGCATCGCCGCCTTCGCGTCCCTTGGCGATGCGATCGATGCGCGCCGCGCGCGCCAGGCATTGCATCCAATGCTCGCGTGGTGCGCGGCGCAGGGCCTTGCGGAACAGTTGCTCGCGTGCCGGCCATAAACGCTCTGCGCGCGCTTGCGCACCAAAGTCGTGCGCATTGGCCAGACGCAACGCCAATTGCAACTGATTCACCAGCCAGCCCATCAGCGCAATCAATTCGTCGCCTTCCGCATGCAGACCATCGAGAATGCGCAACGCACGCGCACCGTCGCCGCCCAATGCAGCATCCGTCAGCTTGAACACGTCATAGCGGGCGCTGTCGGCGACGAGGTTTTCCATCTCGGCCGCATCGATCTTGCCTTGTCCATGCAGCATGACCAGCTTGTCGATTTCCTGCGCGGCGGCGAGCAGGTTGCCTTCCACGCGCTCGGCCAGCAGCGCTACGGCATCGGGCGTCGCGGTCAGGCCGCGTGAAGCGAGGCGCGCGCCGATCCATGCTTCCCATTCGTTCGGGCGCGGTGCGTTGAAGATGACCACGCTGCCGGCGCTATCGACCTGCTTGGTCCATGCGCCTTCGTGCTTGTTGCTCCATTCCACCGCGGTGATCAGCAGCGTGACGTCCGGCGGCGGATTGGCGCAGAACTCGGTAATGGCCTTGGCACCTTCCACTCCCGGGCGGCCGGTGGGCAGGCGCAGATCGAGCAGTCGGCGCGAAGCGAATAGCGACATGCCTGCCGCCGAACGTGCCAGGTCATCCCAATCGAAATGCGCACCGACGTCGAGCACCTGGCGCTCGCTGTAGCCGAGTTTGCGTGCTTGCGCACGCAGGGCGTCGGCAGCCTCAAGCACCAGCAGTTCTTCGCCAGCCAGCAGGTAAACCGGGCTTAGGCGGTCCGCAGCCAGCGCCTTCTGCCACTGGATGTGGTTGAGCGGCATGGTTAATTGCCGATCGGCGTCGGCATGTACTGCGGCGGTGCCTGCGTAGTGCTCGCATTGGCCGGCAATGGCCCCACCGCATTGGCCGCCGCGGTTTCGCCGTTCTTGGCCACGGCCTGCAGCCGGAACAACAGGGCCTGGATGGCGTCGTCGGTCAGGCTGCCCTGGATCTGTTCCATCTGCGATTGGGTACCCACCGGCTGGCTGGCGTCGTAGCTGAATTCGCGCTGCAGATCGATGGCCTGATCCGGCACGATGACCTTGCCTTCCGGATTCGTCGCGGTGAACACCACATGGAAGCGCACGGCGAATTCCGTGACCTGCGCCGCGCCATTGATGGTGAGCGATTGCACGGTGAAGTTCTGCGCCGGCACGTGCAGCTCGGCAATGCCAGGGCCGGATTTGTCTTCCAGCGTGACGTTGGAAGCGAGCAAGGCGCGCGCCAGCTTGCGCTGGAAATCGCCGCCGCCCCCGACGGTGAGGTGCACGCGCTGCATGCCGGGCGGCAAGGCTGCGCTGCCGCGCAGGTGGAAACCGCATGCGGCAAGCGCAAGCATGGGCAGCAGCAAGACAATTTTCAGCATGCGGTTCATGGACTCATCCTGCGACGATGTTGACGATCTTGCCAGGCACCACGATCACCTTGCGCACGGTCTGCCCTTCCAGAAAGGCTGCCACATTGGGATGCGCGCGCGCCAGCGCTTCAGCTTCTTCCTTGGAAGCATTGGCGGCTACCTCGACGGTGCCGCGCAGCTTGCCGTTCACCTGCACGGCCAGGGTCAGTGAGTCGCGCACCAGCGCGGCCGGGTCCACCTTCGGCCACGGCTGATCGTCCAGCACCGTCTGCGAATGGCCCAGTGCCTGCCACAAGGTATGGCTGACATGCGGCACCACCGGATTGAGCAACAGCACCATCGCTTCCAGCGCTTCATGGCGCACGGCGCGGCCCTGGTCACTCTGGTCGGTGAATTTGCCGAGCGCGTTGAGCAGTTCCATCAGCGCGGCGATGGCGGTGTTGAAGGCGTGGCGGCGGCCGAAGTCGTCGCTGACCTTCTGGATGGTTTCGTGCAACTGGCGGCGCAACGCTTTCTGGCCAGCATCCAGTTGGGACGGATCGACTTCCGGATGATCCGGCTGCCCGACGTGCGTGATCACCTCGCGCCAGAAACGGCGCAGGAAGCGCGCCATGCCTTCCACGCCGGCTTCGCTCCATTCCAGCGACTGCTCCGGCGGCGCGGCGAACATGGAGAACAGACGCACGGTGTCGGCGCCGAATTTCTCCACCATCAACTGCGGATCGACGCCGTTGTTCTTGGACTTGGACATTTTCTCGGTGCCGCCGATCAACACCGGCTTGCCGTCGGCTTTCAGCACTGCACCGATGACGCGCGCTTTTTCGTCACGCTGGATTTCCACGTCGGCGGGATTGATCCAGTCCTTCGAACCATTCGCGTTTTCGCGATAGAACGTCTCGGCAATCACCATGCCCTGGCATAGCAGGTTGGTGGCCGGCTCATCCGAATGCACCAGGCCCGCGTCGCGCATCAGCTTGTGATAGAAGCGGAAGTACAACAGGTGCAGGATCGCGTGCTCGATACCGCCGATGTACTGATCCACCGGCAACCAGTAGTTGGCGCGTTCGTCGACCAGGCCATTCGCACCCGGGCTGGTGTAGCGCGCGTAATACCAGCTCGATTCCATGAAGGTATCGAAGGTGTCGGTTTCGCGTTCGGCCGCGCCGCCGCATTCCGGGCAGGTGGTCTTGCGCCATGCGGGATCGGCCTTGATCGGCGATTGCACGCCAGAGAAGGCGACGTCTTCAGGCAAGATCACCGGCAATTGATCTTCCGGCACTGGCAGCGCGCCGCACTTGGCGCAGTAGATCACTGGAATCGGGCAGCCCCAGTAGCGCTGGCGGCTAACGCCCCAATCGCGCAGGCGCCAGTTGACGCGGCGATGGCCCTTGCCGGCGGCTTCCAGTTTGCCGGCGATGAAGTCGAAGGCATCGCGGTAGTTCTTGCCGTCCATGTCGCCGGAGTTGATCACGCGCATGTCGGCGCGCGACTTGTCGGAGTACCACTCTTTCCAGTGCTGCGGATCGTAGGCGGCATCGTCGCCACTTACCGCAATGACCTGTTTGATCGGCAAGTTGTATTTGTGCGCGAACTCGAAATCGCGTTCGTCGTGACCCGGCACGGCCATCACCGCGCCGGTGCCGTAGCCCATCAGCACGAAGTTGGCCACCCATACCGGCACCTTGTCGCCGGTCACCGGATGGATCGCGAACAAGCCAGTGGCCATGCCGCGTTTTTCCTGCGTTTCCAGCTCGGCTTCTGACACACCGCCGTGACGCAGTTCTTCCAGGAACGCCGCCAACGGCGGGTTGCTACCGGCCGCCTTCTGCGCCAGCGGATGCTCGCCGGCGATCGACACGAAGGTGACGCCCATCAGGGTGTCCGGGCGCGTGGTGAACACGGTGAGCGGTTCGGCCTCGCCTTCCACGGCGAAGTGGATATCCACGCCTTCGCTGCGGCCGATCCAGTTGCGCTGCATGGTCTTTACCGCATCCGGCCAGCCGGGCAGCGTATCGAGACCATCGAGCAGTTCCTGCGCGTAGTCGGTGATCTTCAGGAACCACTGCGGGATCTCGCGCTTTTCCACCAGCGAGCCGGAGCGCCAGCCGCGGCCGTCGATGACTTGCTCGTTGGCAAGCACGGTCTGGTCGATGGGGTCCCAGTTCACCACCGCGTTCTTGCGATAGGCCAGGCCCTTCTGCATCAACCGGGTGAACATCAGCTGTTCCCAGCGGTAGTACTGCGGTTGGCAGGTGGCGAATTCGCGCGACCAGTCGATGGCGTAGCCCAGCGACTTGAGCTGGTCGCGCATGTGGTCGATGTTCTTGTACGTCCACTTGGCCGGTGCAGTGTTGTTCTTGATCGCCGCGTTTTCCGCCGGCAGGCCGAACGCATCCCAACCCATCGGCTGCAGCACGTTCTTGCCGGTCATGCGCTGATAGCGGCTGATGACATCGCCGATGGTGTAGTTGCGCACATGCCCCATGTGCAGCGCGCCGGAGGGATACGGCAGCATGGCCAGGCAATAGAACTTCGGGCGGGAGGGGTCCTCCTTCACCTCGTACGCGCGTTGCGCGGTCCAATACTGCTGCGCAGCGGCTTCCACCGTCTGCGGGTTGTAATCGTTGGGGGAACCTTGGGTCTGGTTGTCCTGCATGATCCGGCGCCGTTGATGCTTATTCGGCAGTGCAGGCGTCCATCGCCGTGCGCTGCGTGGGACCCGGCAGACTAGCAGAAATGATGATCGGCCTTCTTCCCCCGGCCGCAGGTTGGGGTGCGAAACCCCAACATCACCATGTCGATGGCGCCATAGTGTTGGGGTTCGCACCCCAACCTACGGACAGGCCGGCACGCTTCCCTCCGCCATGGCCGGCGCCACGCTGGCGATCTGCGCGGCCAATGTCGCCAACGCCTGTTGATGACCCGCCACCAGTCCGGCATAGCCCTGCCCCGCGCTTTCGTGGATGCGGCTGCTGCAGGTGAGC
Organism: Dyella sp.; assembly: GCF_035277725.1. Classification (GTDB taxonomy): domain Bacteria; phylum Pseudomonadota; class Gammaproteobacteria; order Xanthomonadales; family Rhodanobacteraceae; genus Dyella_B. The sequence continues at coordinate 6,256 of NZ_DATEJY010000131.1, forward strand.
ACGGCCTGGCTGCCCAGTTCGCGAATGGTCCAGGTGGCATCGATCAACGCATAGTCGCCTGGTGCGGAATCGAAGCGGCGCAGGTCGACCTTGATGCGCAGCACCGGCTTACCGTGCGTAGGCGCCGTGCCGCTGATGTCCTGCGCGCCAGTGCGACGCGCGAGTTCCACCGCCAGGGCGCCACGCACTTCATCCGCCAAGGGCGCGGCCCAGCGTTCGCCGTTGAGCAGGGCAACGGCCTGCCCACCCTGGCGCACGACCAGTTGCGGTACATCATCCTGCGCGGGAACGCCGACTTGCATCAGCTCGAACTGGAAGCTCGCCGGCGCCGCGGGCGACTCGGCTTGCTCGCCAGCCGGCGCGGGAACCAGTGTGTAGTAATGCACCGGCGCCGACGAACAAGCCGCCAACGCTACCGCGCCCCATGCCGCGATGACATGTCGCATACGAATCATGGCTTGCTCCCTTGCTGCGGCTGGGCGGTGGGCGTGCCGGTATCCGGCAATGGTGCGTCCTTGCTGCGTCCGCGGATCAGCGAACTCGGCTGGGTGTTCAAGTAATCGGTCAACGCGCGCAGCGAACGGGCCATGCGTTGCAGCTCCTGCAAGGTGCCGGCGAGGTTTTGCTGCAACGGCGAATCGGCCGCCAATGCGCTGTTGGCGGTGCCCAGCGTCTGGTTCGCCGTACCCAGCGTGCGGTTGACGCCCTTGAGCGTGTCCTGGAAGGCAGGCAGCACGTTGCTGTTGACCTGCTTGATGGTGCTATCCAGGTCGGCCAGCGTGTGGTTGAGGTTGTTGCCGATGGCGTCGAACGGGATCTTGCTGAGCTTGTCGACGATCTGCGCCATCTGTTCCTGCAGTTTGTCGAGGCTGCCCGGTACGGTGGGAATTTCCAGCGGACGCGCATCGGGGTTGTACGCCACCTTCGGCGCGTTCGGCACCAGATCCAGCGAAATATAAAGCTGACCGGTAAGCAGGTTGCCGGCTTTGGCTTCCGCGCGCAGGCCATGCGCGACCAGCGAGCCGATCAGGTGCGACATGTCGTCGTTGTCGCCCTTGGACTTGGCGATCTCGGCCAGCTTCTTGTGTGCGCGGCCAAGACGATCGGGATAGACCACCGCACCGACGTAGATCGGGAAGTGGCCGGTTTTTTCGTCGTAGTCCATGCGAATCGACACGACGCGACCGAAATTGATACCGCGGAATTCCACCGGCGCGCCTACGGCCAAACCACGCAGCGTCTGGTCGAAGCGCATCACGATGTAACGCGGCTCGCCATCCGGCGGCGCCATGGCGTTGGCTTCGGTGTCGAACAGCGTGTAAGAGGCGTCTTCGTCAGCCGCCTTCTCGTCCGCATGGGGGCCCGGCGCGTCGTTGAACGCCACGCCACCGGCCAGCACCGTAGCCAGCGATTGGGTGTTGAGCTTGAGGCCATCCGCGCTGATCGTGACGTCCACGCCGCTGGCATTCCAGAAGCGCGACTCGTTGGTCACGAATTTATCGTAAGGGCTGTCCACGAAGATCTTCATGGTGACGCCCTTGCCGTCGTCATCCAGCTTGTACGAGGCCACGCGCCCCACCTGGATGCGCCGGTAATACACCGGCGAGCCGATATCCAGCGAACCCAGGTCGCCCGATTGCAAGGTAAAACTCTTGCCGCGCGAGTCGTGTAACACGGACGGCGGATTTTCCAAGCCGACAAAATCCGTCTGCGTCTGCGTGGACTTGCCCACGTCCACACCAATGAAGGAACCCGACAGCAACGTATCGATACCCGACACACCACCCAGCCCGATTCGCGGACGCACCACCCAGAAACGCGAATCGGAGACCGCGATATCGCCCGCGCTCTTTTCCAGATCCACCTTCACGATCACCTTGCTGTGATCCTGGCTCAGGCGAATATTGGTGACCTTGCCGACCACCACGTCCTTGTACTTCACCACCGTCTTGCCCGACTCCAGGCCCTGCGCGGTCTGGAAGCTGATGGTGATGGCCGGCCCCTGCTGCCGCCATGCATTGATCACCAGTGATAGGCCGATCAGCGCGGCGATCGCCGGCACCAGCCAGATCCACGACGCGTTGAAGCGACGGTGCTTGACCACCGGTTCGGGCAAGTTGCCGCCAACGTTGGGAATGTTCTGGTCAGTCATCGTCGTCCTGGCAATCCCATATCAAGCGGGGGTCGAAACTCTGTGAGGCCAGCATGGTAAGCACCACGGTAAGGCCGAAATACACCACGCCAGGCAAGGGTTCCACCTGGCTGAAAAACCCGAACTGCACCAGCGCCGTCAGCAACGCCACCACGAATACGTCCAGCATGGACCAATAACCGACGAATTCCACCAGCCGATACAACATGGCCCGCTGCCGGCGCGCCCATGGCGTCCCCCGATGCGCACTCAACAACAGCGTGCTGATCACCAGAAACTTCACCATCGGCACCACGATGCTGGCGGTGAACACGATCACAGCCAGGTCCGGCGACCCCTTCTGCCACAGTTCGATCACGCCGCTGAGAATGGTGTTGTCGTCCACGTCACCCAGGCTGACCGTGCGCATGATGGGCAGCACGTTGGCGGGAATGTAGAAGATGAACGCGGCAATCAACAACGCCCACGTGCGCATGCAGCTGTACGGCTTGCGGCGATGCATGGAACTGCCGCAACGCGGACACGCCGCATGGTCCACTTGCGTGTCGCGGCAGACCAGGCCGCAGACGTGGCAGCCGATCAGGCCCAGCTCATGCGCGCGCGGAAGTGCACTCACGTCGGCGACTCCGGAATCTTGTCCCATAGCTGGCGCACATCGATGCCGGAGAAAATCGTGATCAAGATCGCCAGCGCCGCATAGGCAAACACGCCGATGTCGGGCGTCACGTCGAAATACATGTGCGCCTTCACGATCGACACCAGCACGCCGAGCACGAACACCTCGCTCATCGTCCACGGACCGATGTAGTGCAATATCACCATCAGCTGCCTGAAACCGGGCGCCCGCTGCCCCTTGCGGCCGTAGATGAGCAGCCAGCCCAGCACCAGCATCTTGCACAGCGGAAAGAAAAACAGCGTGCACGCCGCCAGCACCGACACCACCTGCGAGTGCTCCTTCCACATCATGATGATGATGCCCCACAGCGTGGCGTGGATCTGCGTACCGTTGAGCCCTAGCGTGATGATCGGCCACACGTTCGCCTGCACGAACACCACCATCACCGTCACCACCAGCGCGAACATCCCATTCAGGCCGATCCGCTGATGTCGCTCCAGCACCGCATGGCAGCGTGCGCAACGCGCCACGTCGCCGCGCGCCAGCAACCGGCGCCGGTAGACGGTGTCGCAGTGCTCGCAGATCAACAGATCCGACGTCATCGCCTTCTGCGCGTGTTCCATGCTGGCCGGGGGCGTGGTGCTCATAAGTCGGGATTCTCGCAAATCCGGGGCAAACACGCTTGGTCTTGATATGCTGCGCGCCGCCCCGATTTGCTCGGATTGATCCTTTGGAGCCCACCGTGAACGCCGCCGTCTCCCCGCACATCTTCGACGTCGATCAGGCCAACTTCGAAACCGAGGTGCTGCAAGCCTCGCTCACGACGCCCGTGCTGGTGGATTTCTGGGCCGAATGGTGCGGTCCCTGCAAATCACTGGGCCCAATGCTCGAAAAGCTCGCCGTCGAATACAACGGCGCCTTCCGCCTGGGCAAAGTCGATGTCGACAAGAACCAGGAACTGGCCGGCATCTTCGGCATCCGCAGCATTCCCACCGTGATCCTGGTGAAGGACGGCCAGATCCTCGACGGCTTCGCCGGCGCCCTGCCCGAAGGCCAGCTGCGCCAGTTCCTGTCGCGCCACGTGCAGCCACTGGAAGGCGAGCTTGAAGAAGAAGTACTGGAAGACCTCGCCCCCGAATCACCCGAAGAGGCCATCAACCGCCTGCAGCAGGAAATCGCGGAAAGCCCCAACCGCCCCGAACTCAAGCTCGACCTGGCCATCGCCCTGGCCCAGGCTGGCCATGCCTCCGCCGCCGAAGCCGAACTCAACGCCCTGCCCGCCAACCTCGCCACGGATTCACGCGCCGTACGCCTGCGCAGCCAGCTCGACCTGGCGCGTTCGCTGGAAGGCACGCCGGCGATGGAAGTGCTGCAGCAACGGGTGCATGCGAACACTCAAGACTGGGAGGCGCACGATTTGCTGGGCGTACGCCTGCTGCTCGGCACCGATCCTGCCGCCGGTCTGGAGCATTGGTTGCTCATCCTGGAAAAAGCGCGCGACTGGAACGAGGGCCAGGCGAAAAAGCGTCTACTTGCCGCTTTCAATACCCTTGATGACGCAGAACTGGTCGGCCGCTATCGCCGACGGATGGCGTCGCTGTTGTTCTAGTAGGCTGGGGTGCAAACCCCAACATCGTCATCGAGACGTACATGGCAGTGTGTTGGGACGTAAGTCCCAGCCGATGCGTCCATGCCGTGAACCAATTCCCTCTCCCTCCGAGAAGGAGGTTAAGGTGAGGGGCCGCACTTGCGGGAAACATGACGCATATCCGGCTCGCCTGAAAGCGCTTTCCTCTGGCGCCATAGCACTCGGCTCCGGCCCTATCCACGCCGATTGGATCAATGATGCCGCGTACGTACTATCAACAAGTCCATCGTACGCACCGCGCACCATTCCTTGATAACGAATCGCAGATGCACGCCGACATCACCCACTGCAGCACCGATTACGGAGCGTAGTTTTGTTCGGCTGGCCGCATGGCTTGTTCGCAACCACAAACGCAATGCGTGGCTTGCCGCGTTTCGGCACAACAACTGGATGGGCTGACCCTGTCCATCGGCATTGCATTAGCGCCGGCAATTCGCTGATCCGCATCACGTTTCATATCACCGTCACACGAGCACGATACACGCAATCGCGTGAGCGGCGATCCGCTATGCCGGGGCCTGCCGGGCCGCGGCGTGTTTCTGGATCTCTCGCTGAAACTCAAATGGCCCGCGCTATCTGATTACCAGGAGGCTCTATGCATTCTCCACTACTTGCCGCCGTGCTTTGTCTTTCCGCCATAACGGGGCCGTGTCTTGCCACCACCCATGCCACCACCGGCGCAGCACACGTCGTGCAGGAAGTGGTATTGGTGCGCCACGGCATCCGCTCACCTACCGCAGCGCCGGATGAACTTGCCGTCTACGCATCGCAAGCGTGGCCGACATGGAACGTCGCGCCTGGCCAGCTCACCGAACATGGCGCTGCGCTGATGCGCTCGTGGGGCGCCTGGTATCGGCAACGCCTACAGTCCGAAGGCATGCCGCTCAAGTGCGACAGTGTGCGCACGGTCGCGGATAGCACACCGCGTAACCGCGATAGCGCCGCCGCGTTGATGCGAGGCCTCACGCCAGATTGCACAGGCGCCTATGACGCACTTGCGGCAGATCAAACCGATCCGCTGTTCCATGGGATCGGCAAGGATAAGAAAGTGCCGGATGATGGATCGCCGGCCTTTTCTTCGTCTGCCATGGCGATGCTGCAAAACGTGCTGCTTGGCTGCACGGATCGGCCGTGCCTGGAGCAAGCAAAAGCCCAAGGCAAAAAGGTGCCGATGCTCGAAGCTCCCGCCAAGGCACTCAAGCAAGCGGGAACACTGTCGGAAAACCTGATGCTTGAATACGTGCAAGGCATGCCACCGGCGCAAGTCGGCTGGGGGCGCGCGGACGCGAACGCCATTGCGCAGATGATCACGCTGCACAACGATTCTTTCGCCTTCTCCGCCAAAGCGCCGGATGCAGCCGTCGCACGCGGCGGCAATATGCTGGCCCACATCGCCGCGACCCTGCGTACCGCAGCGCATGCAAAGTCGGACTTGCCGACGCTGGCACCGCATCAGCAACGCTCTGTCATCCTGGTTGGCCATGACACGGACCTCGCCAGCGCGGCCAGCCTGCTGCAACTCGATTGGCACAACGCCACGCAGAAGGACGATTACCCGCCCGCTGGCGCACTCATCTATCAATTGGTGGAACACGATGGGCAATACACTGTTCGCCTCTTCATCGCCCAACCGACGCTTGCCGCCCTGCGCAACGGCAACGTGGAACATTCCGCCGCCGAAATCGTAACGCCGCTGCGTTTGCCAGCATGCGACAAGCAACTCGAATGCCCGCTATCCCGCTTCAGTGACATCGTCGAACGGCTTGTCGGCGTGTCTTTCGTCCTGCCATCCAGCGGCGATGAGCCATTGGCCAAATAAGATATTGCGGCAGGTCAGCGTACCGATATCTGCGCAGCAAACACTAAGCAGCAGAGATGGCACGCAGGTTGGGATGACAATCCCGGCATCGCTATCGATACGAACAGCCGGGATTTCATCCCAGCCTGCTCGACTGCTGTTGTTGTTTTGAGCGCTTGAAACATTGACCGCGTCAGCGAAGAAAAATCCATACGCATAAGCATGGTAGATTGCATGCTCCTTCCCGGAGCCCTTCATGCGTGCATCCACTTTCCGCTTTCTTCTAAATCTATGGCCGCCCTTTCTGTTCAGCGGCATTCGCTTGCTGAAGCTGGATAAGGATTACACCGAAGCGCGCGTAGTGTTGCGTTTACGGCCATGGAATCGGAATTACGTGCGCACGCAATTTGGCGGCAGCTTGTTCGCGATGGCAGATCCGTTCTGGATGTTGTTGGTACTGCATCACCTCGGGAAAGATCACTTCGTGTGGGACAAGGCCGGGACTATCGATTTCGTGGCACCGGGCCGCGAGGATGTCTATGCACACTTCAAGCTCGAACCGGGCATGCTGGATGAGTTGCGTGCGGCAGCGGCGAACGGCGAGAAGGTGTTGCGCTGGTTTGATGTACCGATCAAGACGGCGGCGGGCGAAGTGGTCGC
>NZ_DATEJY010000132.1:0-5806 GCF_035277725.1 Dyella sp.
CCGTCAATGATCGAGGAAGCTCCTGAGCAGCTGCGACCGGCTCGGGTGCTTCAGCTTCCGCAACGCCTTCGCCTCGATCTGGCGGATGCGCTCGCGCGTCACGCTGAACTGCTGGCCGACCTCCTCCAGCGTGTGGTCGGTGTTCATGCCGATGCCGAAGCGCATGCGCAGCACGCGTTCCTCGCGCGGGGTCAACGACGCGAGCACGCGCGTCGTCGTTTCGCGAAGCTTGCTCTGGATCGCCGCGTCGATCGGCAGGACGGCGTTCTTGTCCTCGATGAAGTCGCCGAGGTGGCTGTCCTCCTCGTCGCCGATCGGCGTCTCCAGGCTGATCGGTTCCTTGGCGATCTTCAGCACCTTGCGCACCTTCTCCAGCGGCATGGCGAGCTTCTCGGCCAGCTCTTCTGGCGTCGGCTCGCGGCCGATCTCGTGCAGCATCTGGCGCGAGGTTCGGACGATCTTGTTGATCGTCTCGATCATGTGCACCGGGATGCGGATGGTCCGGGCCTGGTCGGCGATCGAGCGGGTGATCGCCTGCCGGATCCACCAGGTCGCGTACGTCGAGAACTTATAACCGCGGCGGTACTCGAACTTGTCGACCGCCTTCATCAGGCCGATGTTGCCCTCCTGGATCAGGTCCAGGAACTGCAGGCCGCGGTTGGTGTACTTCTTGGCGATGGAGATCACCAGACGCAGGTTGGCCTCCACCATTTCCTTCTTGGCGCGGCGGGCTTTCGCCTCACCCACCGACATGCTGCGGTTGATTTCCTTGATGTCGGTGAGCGGCAGGAACAGCTTCTTCTCGATGTCCAGCAGCTTCTGCTGCTCGGCATCGATCTGTTCGCGATAGGTCTTGATGTTCGGCGACCACTTCTGGCGCTTGCGGCCGAGCTCTTCCGCCCAGGCGAGGTTGCCCTCGTTGCTGGGGAAGGCTTTCAGGAATTCGCCCTTGGGCATTTTTACGTGCTTGACGAAGATGTCCATCAGCACGCGCTCGTGGTGGCGGATGTGGCCCACCACTTCGCGCAGGCGGCGCACGAAGCTGTCGATCAACGCAGACGGCAGCTTGAGCTTGAGGAACTCCTCGGCCATCTGGTCGCGCAGCTTGGTGACCTTCTTGTCGTTGATGTCGGTGGCCTTGGCGGCGGCCTTCTGGAACTTGCCGTAGTGGTCGCGCAGCAGTTCCATGCGGCGCTTCACTTCTTCCGGATCGGGACCGCTGGGGCCGGACTCTTCGTCTTCACCGTCGCCGGCGGCTTCTTCGTCTTCCTCCTCGTCCACCTCGGCATCGTTTTCGGCGGCGGCGAGTTCGGCTTCAGCCTGGGCGGCGTCGGCAAGCTGCTCCAGGTCGGCGAAGCCGGCCAGGATTTCGCTGAGGCGGCGCTTGCCGTCCAGGTGCTGGTCGTATTCTTCCAGCAGCAGTTCAATGGTCAGCGGGAAGCTGGCCAGGGCGGTCTGGACTTGGGTGAGGCCTTCTTCGATGCGCTTGGCGATGGCGATTTCGCCTTCACGGGTAAGCAGTTCCACCGTGCCCATTTCGCGCATGTACATGCGGACCGGGTCGGTGGTGCGGCCCACTTCGGAATCGACGGCGGAGAGTAGCGCCACGGCTTCTTCGGCGGCGGTTTCGTCGTCGGTGGCGACGCCGGGAGCGTTGTCGGCGAGCGGATCGGCGTCGGGGGCGGCATCGTGCACGTCGATGCCGACGCCTTTGAGCACCGCCATGATGTCTTCGATCTGCTCCGGATCGACAATGTCGTCAGGAAGGTGATCGTTGATTTCGGCGTAGGTCAGATAACCCTGCTCCAGACCTTTGGAGATAAGGGCTTTGATTTCCGACTGTTGCTCGTGGGCTTTGTTATTCATACCGTCCGCCGCGGGATAGGAACCAATCAGTATAGCGATGTGATGCTTTTTTGACCAGTTTTCAAGTGAAAGATTCGCTGTCATTGGCACGCAAAAATCGCGCCAAATCGCGGTTTTCGGCGTAAATGGAAGCGTTCGTGTGAGTTGCTTGCATGCGTGGCACCTAACGCACCTCGAGCCAAAAGGTGACGGGGCCATCGTTGATCAGATGTACCTGCATATGGGCACCGAAACGCCCGATTTCCACCCTTGGATGTGCGACGCGTGCCAGTTCGACCAGTCGTTCAAACCACGTGCGGCCATGTTCGGGCGAGGCGGCGCTGGTGAAGCTGGGACGCATGCCGGAACGCGTGTCCGCAGCCAGGGTGAACTGGCTGACTAGCAGCAGGCCGCCGCCGGTGTCGGTGAGCGAGCGGTTCATCTTGCCGGCATCGTCGGAGAACACGCGGTAGCCGAGCAATCGTTCCACCATCCGCTTGGCCTGGGTTTCGCCGTCGTCGGGTTGCACCGCCACCAGGGCGAGCAGGCCGGCATCGATGGCGCCTACGGTTTCGTTGTCGACGTCGACGCGGGCGGAGAGCACGCGCTGGATAAGGGCGATCATGGATAAGGTCGGGCAGGGAAGAAGGCGGTAACTCTGCAGGGCGGTTCCGGTCGGGTAAAGAGGTGCGTTCCGGCAGGCATGGACGGTGGGCGCCGGTGATGGATTCAACGGCAGAGAGCGCGGAGGCTTGAGGATTTCTGTCGCCCAATCGCGGCTTGCCCTTTACCCTTACGCGTTCGCTTGCCACACGCGCCACTATCCATGCGTCCTGACATCTACGTCGTCTACCTGCTGCTGCGCCTGTTCGGCTTGCTGCCGTTGCGCTGGCTGCAAGGTGTTGGCGCACTGATTGGGCGACTGGCCTTGCGTCGTGGCGGCAAGATGGCGCGCTATACGGCGGTGAACCTGGGCATCGTGAAGCCGGAACTCGATGAGCGGGCGCGGGTTTCGTTGGTGCGCGAGGCGATGATCGAAGGCGGCAAGTCGATTACCGAGATCGTAAAGATCTGGGGCGCGGGTGCGGAGTCTGCGCTCGACCTGGTGAGAGAGGTGCGCGGCGAAGCGCTGTTCGATGCGGCGCTGGCGTCCGGCAAAGGCGTGATCATCGCTGCGCCGCATCTGGGCTGCTGGGAATTGCTCAATTACTGGCTATGTCGCAAGACGCCGATGGCGATTCTGTATCGCCCGCCGCGCATCGCTGCGGTGGAAGCGCTGTTGCGCAAGGTACGCGGCGCGTTGGCGCCGGAGCAGGTGCGGGCGGAAGGTGCCGGTGTGCGCACCTTGTACAAGCGGCTGGCGGCAGGCGGCACGGTAGGCATCCTGCCGGATCAGAAACCACGTGCGGGTGAAGGTGAGTTTGCGCCGTTCTTCGGGCGTGAGGCGATGACGATGGTGCTGTTACCGCGCCTGGCGGCACGTACCGGCGCCACCGTGTTGTTTGCGTTCGCCGAGCGCTTGCCGCGTGGCGAAGGCTATCGCATCCACTTTTTGCCGGCGCCGGAAGGCCTGGATGATGCGGACCTGCCGCGCGCCTGCGCGGCGCTCAATCGCGGGGTGGAGAACTGCGTGACGCTCGCATTCGCGCAGTACCAGTGGCATTACAAGCGGTATTCGGCGGATAACCGGCCGAGCCCATACCCGTAGGTTGGGGTGCGAACCCCAACATCGCCATCTCTCATGCATCGCCATGTTGGGGTTCGCACCCCAACCTACGGGTGTTCGATGCGGCGCAGGAACACGGTCATTTCCTTTTCCGCCTGCTTGTCGCCGCGTTGTTGCGCTACCACGATTCCTTGTCGCCACGCGTCGGCGGCGCCCGCCTCATCCTGCATGGCCAGGCAAGCCTTGCCCAGCAATTTCCAGGCAGCGGAATAAGCGGAATCGAACGTCACCGCTCGCCGGAATTCCTCGATCGCCGCTGCATGATCGCCCGCGTTGAGCAGCGCGTTTCCTAAGGAAAACCGCAGCAACGCGCCATCACGCGGGCCACCGCATTGCGCACGCAAGCTGTCGATCAACGAGCTATTCACGACTGCGGAACATCAGGCGACGGCGTGGGAGCCGGAAAAACGCGCGGCGGTTGCGCGGGTTCCGCGGGCGTGCGGCCTGCCTGCAGCATGGCCACCGTCTGAGCCGACCACACCACTACCCACGACGAGCGGAACGGTTGTGCCAGCAAGGCGTAGCGCAACGCGGAGGCATCCAGGTTGTTGGGATGCGTGATGATCAGGCCATCAGGATGGTGCTGGGCGAACGCTTGCAGCGCCACGCCATCGCGCAATTCGGCGATCGGTTGAGTCAATCGTCCGGCGAAGTGGAACTGGCCTTCGTAGTTGCCTTCGTAAGCCACGGCATGGCCTTGCGCTTGCGCGGCGGAAATCAACGCGGTGGTGGGGCTCAGGTCGTATTTGCGCCACAGCGTCAGCGTGAACAAGGTGTTGAGCGCCAGCGCGCCGATCAGGCCGGCTACGGCCAGGCGACGCATCTCGCCACGTCCGCGTATCAGCAACAGGCCACCGAGCAACAGGAAGGCCACGCTGAAAGTACGGCTGTACGGCGCGGCACCATCCACCCATTCGTTATGGAACGAATGACTGGGCGTCAGATACGGCAGCGCAAGCAACGCACCCGCAAACAGGATGCTGCCGATGCCGAGCGGCCAGCTGCCCAGCCAGTAGTTCTCGGCAAGCTTGGCGTGTTGCTCGCGCAGGATGGCGATGGCGCCGGCCAGCAACAGCATCCAGCCGCCGAACTCCGGCAACAGGTAGTACCACTGTTTGCCGCTGACCACCGAGAACAGCACGAAGGAAGGCAGCAACCAGCACAGCGCAAAGCAGATGCCGGTTTCGAACGGCTTGCGCAGCGTGCCGATCGCCACCCAGGCGCGCGGCCAACCGGTGAAGGGGAACAACAACATCGGCAACCACACCACGTACCAGCCAAACCAATGCGGATGGCTCTGCACCGATTGCGCTTGCGGCGTACCGTTCACCACGCGCCCGGCCGTCTGGGTAAAGAACAGGCGATGCTGATACGCCTCGCCACCGGCGAAGCCGGCCGGAATCGCCCACGCCAGCAACATGGCGAAGCCGAGCAACACGGCCAACACGCCACGCCCGTACCAGCGTGCGCGATGCTCACGCGCCCAATCGTTCCACAGCGGGCCAAGCAGCCACGGGAACACGATGTGTAGCAACATCACCGGTCCCTTGGTCAGCAGGCCGGCGCCGATCAGCAGGCCGAGCAACAGCCAGCGCGGTTCGGCGCGACGCTGCGTGGGTGTCAGGCATAGCAGGGCGCCCAGCACGCAGTTGGCCAGCAGCACTTCGTACATGATCTGCAGGCCGAACAGAAAGGCATACGACAACGCCAGCAACATCCACGGCGCCGCTTTTTCCACCCATGGGCGAGCGGGAAACAAGCGGCGCGCGAGCATCGATAACTGCACCAGCTGCACGCCGCCGAAGATCACTTCCAGCACGCGCGGCCATACATCGGTAACGCCGAACACGAACCAGCCGGCATGGATCAGCCAAAACAGCAGCGGCACCTTTTCGCTATACGGCTCGCCGTTGATGTGCGGCACCAGCCACTGATGCCCGTGCCACATCTCCCACGCCACGGCGAGCGTGCGGGTGGAAAACAGCGGCATCGGCCCATGCGAGAAGATCGCCAGCAGCGCCGCCACGACCCAGAGCGGCAACCAGGGCCACAGGCTGCGCAAGGCTTCGGAGCGGCGGTAGGTGTTGGGCTTGGACACGGTTGGCGGCGCCGTCTTGGAGATGGGCGAGATTCTAGCCGGATCGCGCGCGGCAGCCCCTATCGCGTAGGTTGGGGTGAGGCAATGCCGAACCCCAACATCCGGCGTGATCGCGCATGGCGGTGTTGGGGTTCGGC
>NZ_DATEJY010000133.1:0-4207 GCF_035277725.1 Dyella sp.
GCAGGGTGCCATGCACAAACCGAGAACAACAAAACCAGGTGAGCGGTGAATCCGCGTCTGCAAATCATGTATAACCCCAAGGCAAACCTTGGCAATGGTAAGCCATCGACCTCGCGGCGAATAGCGCGACTGAACCGAACGCCAAACTAAAGCTATAGTTGACAACCACCGAGCCCCGGGGTATCTACTATCGCCCTAGTAAGGGTGATGCCGACGGAGACCATGAAGATTTCCCTCACCGATCGCGAAGCCGATGTCATGCAGGTGCTATGGGATCACGGCCCCTCGTTGGTCGCCGAAGTCCGCGCGCGATTGAGCGACGAGCTTGCCTATACGACAGTGCTCACCGTGCTGCGCACGCTCGAAGGCAAAGGTTATGTGGGGCACGAAGAAGAAGGGCGTGGACATCGCTACTTCGCCAGCGTCAAGCAGCAAGCCGCGCGCAAAAATGCCGTGCAGCATCTGACCAACAAGCTGTTCAAAGGCTCTGCGGAACTGCTCTTTTCGCACCTGGTGTCGGACCAGAAGCTCCCCCCTGAGCAGATACGCCGGATGCGGCAACTGCTGGCCGAGCACTCTGACAAGGAATCGTCGCGGTGATCGAGTGGATGATATATGTCGTCCTGGTCACCCTCACACTGAGTGCGGCGGCGCTTGCAGCCGAACGCGCCGCAAAGGTCCGCCGGGCCGCAACCCGGTGGGTATGGATCGCTTCGCTGATCGGCTCGCTGCTACTGCCAACGGTGATTGCCACCGCGTCGATCCGTCTTCCCAAGGCGCTTGCATCCAGTACGACGTCCACGTCCGCACCAATTGCCTTGCGCAACACCACCTCCATACCGATGCCACCGATGCTGCTCGATCTAGGTGACGCACAGGTGCATGAAGCATCTGTCCGCATGGATACCCTGATAAGCGACACCTGGATGGCGATCTCATTGCTGATGGCGCTAGCTCTTGTTGTGAGTTCCATGTTGTTGCATCGACGCAAGCGTGGCTGGCGCGAACGGATGCTGTGCAGTGAGCAGGTCCTGGTTGCATCCGACGCAGGGCCGGCAGTCATCGGTTTGTTGCGATCGCGCATCGTCGTGCCTGCATGGTTGCTGCAAGCGAGTGAAGCGCAGCAGCAATGCACAATCGCTCATGAACGCTCACACCTGCGCGCACATGATCCGCAACTCGTGGCGTTCGCCCTGATATTGCTGATACTGATGCCCTGGAACACACTGCTTTGGTGGCAATTCCATCGCCTGCGTCGTGCCATCGAGGTGGACTGCGATGCCCGGGTTCTGCAGGGTGGGCATGATGTCGGTACATATTGCGAAACGCTGATTCAGGTGGGTCAGCGACGGTCGAGGCGCATCGGCGTGGTGCCTGCGATGTCCGGCTCTGCATCATTCCTGGAACTGCGCATCCGACACATGTTACGCAAGCAGAAGAAATGGGCGCATGCGTCGGCAGCGGTGTTAATTTGTATTTCGCTGGGCATGGCAACCTTTGCAGCGCAGGTGACGCCACCCGACGCGACCTATCGAAACACGCATGGCATCGCCGAGCTGAGCAGCGACACGCTTGACCGCTACATAGGTTTCTATCAAAACGATTCCCTCTCGCTCATTACCGTGACGCGTGACGGTAATGGGCTTACCGTCAGCGTCAGTGGCGCGATGGGTGTTCCGAAGCCATTCCACATCGTTCCCATCAATGAGACTCGATTTGCCGTGGAGGGCGATAACCCTCTCGGCGTAGTTCCGTTCCCCGGTGACAAGGGCGCCGAACCCACCGTGGAATTCACCACGGACAACCATGGACGCGCCTTGCGGCTTGTCGCCAACCAGAACGGACACGTGATCTTCGACCAGCCGCGTATCGACAAGGCCGCTGCCGATCGGATCAATGACGCGCTTGCCACCCGCATCAAAATGCAGAAACCGTTCCCCGGCAGCGAGAAGGCGCTGCAATTGTTCCTCAGCGATCCCAACAGCAGGGCAGGCATGGGGGATAGCCTGGCCTGGGTGCGTGCTCATAACAAGGCAGCAAGAGAGAAGTTTCTTACCGAGCTAGGACCTGTCGAATCCTACACATTTAGGGGCGTCACCAAGTTCGGCGCGGATGACTACCTTGTCAAGCGTAAGCACGGCATGGAAACGGTATTGCTGATGCTTGACGGTCACGGAAACCTGGTAAGTGCTTTCCAATTCGATTCTCGCAGCCGGTTTGCCAAGATGGACCTCATCCCGGCGGCTTGACCGACACCCAGCCCGGACCCGATCCACCTGTGACCATGTCGCATGGCCGCCATGGAAGCCCTGTGCCGTTCTTTCCCTCTCAGGAGTGATGACGTGAAACATGCAGCACGACGCTACGCGCTCTTTCGATTGATCTCGATATGGCTTGCATTGGTTGTTTGTGTCGGAGGCGTTTCTCCGAATGCGCATTCCGCTGATGTGAAACCAGCTGCGCATACCGGCACACTGCAGGGTGCCCTCTATCGCATCGACATTCCTGCGAAATGGAACGGCGATCTCGTGATGATCATGCACGGCTACCAGCCAGCGGGCATACCGATAAAGTCGCCGATGACACCTGCCGACGTGACGCCGGTTTTTCTGAAACAAGGCTATGCCGTCGCACAAAGCCAATACACATCGCAAGGTTGGGCCGTGGGCGAAGCGATTGTCGACAACGAACGTCTTCGCCGCTATTTCATCCGTACCTTTGCTCATCCAGCCCACACCTATGTTTACGGCTTTTCGCTGGGCGGCCTGGAAACAGCGGCAAGTATCGAGCGCTACCCGCACGCTTACACAGGTGCGCTGATCGTATGCGGTGCAACCTTGCCGACACCGGAAACCGTGGCGCGAGTCCTGCTTACGCCCTTGGTGGCATTCGATGCACTGATTCCAGGCGTGCTCCCGGACCTGGCTGCTCCCGACTCGCCGGCATTCATTCCTCCGGATGTCTTTATCAAAGCACTACAAGCACATCCCAAAGAGGCCGCCTTGCTGGAAAAGCGGCTGCAGGAAACCCCCGAAACGCTGTCGACACTTTCGCTTTATTACATGGCACTGCGTGAACTCGAACGACGAGCCGATGGCATGCCCATGGACAACACGAAAACGGTCTATCACGGCTTTGGCGACGATGCGGAGTTCAACCGCCGGGTGCATCGCTATGCCGGCTCGCCTGCTGCAATGGCTTACGCCGCCCGCAACGTCACGTTGACCGGCCGCATCGACACATCGGTCGTGATGCAGTGGAACGCCTTTGATCCAACGATCCCTTCGCGATTTCATTCCCTCTATCCCGATCTGGTGCGTGCGGCAGGCAACGAGAAATGGATGACCGTTCTCCCGCCAGCTGGCCAAGGACATTGCAATTTCACAGACGCGCAGATCTCCACGGCATTCCATACGCTTGTTCACAAGGCGGGCGCCGAAGAACACTAGTGCAGGCAGCATCATGAGCTACACGCGCTACTCCAAAACGTAGATCTGGCTTATGCGACCCGCCTCAATACGTTTAATACGTTGTCTTGCCTTCATGTTTGTTGCCGCTCTCTCGATGCCCAGCAAAAGCATTTCCCATAGAGCGATCCCGCCCTTCCGGATCCGACGAACCCACCAGATTGTTACCGCTATAAACCAGAAAGCGCTTCATCTTTGATCTCGCTTGCTATTCGTCGGCCAAGGTCCGCAGTCGAAAGCGGACATGTCCCTCTCCGCATCAGGGATTCCAAGCATATCGTCCTTCGGCCAGTTTTCTGGCGCGGTGCGTCGTTGGAGCCAACTTGCCCGATGCCGCCGAGCACCATGCCGATAGAAGCGAGCATAATCCATTGCTTCAACATGGGTTCTTTGATCGACATCTAAGCGTGTCGCACTTGGCAACGACATAGCTATCTTGAAATGTCAGCTGCGATGTCCTGCTGACAAGACAGCAGTTGTAATTTCTCCCTAAGTCAAAGCAAGCCGCCACTCATTCGGTAGCCCGATAGCACGCTTCAAAAATGTGAAAGTATCCATCACGAGCGTGATCGCCTCCCTCAGCACGGATAACACGCCGCAAATGCGGCGATTGCAAATGAATAAACATCAATCGCCCCCACCGATTTCGTAATTGCGCCTTGCCCCGTGATCTTCCCAGTATCGATAGCTAGCGAGCACCGCGATGCCCGTGTACCGCATGAACACTCCAGTTCACCCAA
>NZ_DATEJY010000134.1:0-11761 GCF_035277725.1 Dyella sp.
GTGCGGTCGACACTCAGAATTTCATAATAGTCACGCTTGCTCATTTCATGATCCGCGATTCGATGCGCCGATCGGGAATGAACCAGATCGCAGCCACCGTGGCATAAAGAACACACGACCCCCACGGCGCCACGAACGCCAGCAGGATGCCGCACACATACATGGCGATGGAAAGCCAGCCTTTCCAGTCACCGCCTACCGACTGCGCCAGCAGGGAGGCTGCGCCGCCGTTGGCTGCAATCAGACTGCGCTGGAATGGCTGCCACGCCAAGCCACACATCAGCAACACGAAGCCATACAACGCCACCGGCAGCTGGGCAAAGTGGTTTTCGCCCATCCATCCCGTGGTCACCGGCATCAGCGACAACCAGAACAGCAGATGCAGGTTGGCCCACAACACGCTGCCATTGATCTTCTTGGCAGCATGCAGGAAGTGATGGTGGTTGTTCCAGTAAA
The DNA here is from genome assembly GCF_035277725.1 of Dyella sp. GTDB lineage: Bacteria > Pseudomonadota > Gammaproteobacteria > Xanthomonadales > Rhodanobacteraceae > Dyella_B. The sequence goes on from NZ_DATEJY010000134.1 coordinate 457, forward strand.
TGCCAACGTAGATGAAGCTCAATACGTAGCTCAGGAACACCGGCCACTGTGGCAGCAAAGCCTGCCAGCCGTCGCCGTGCGGCACTTTCAGCTCCAGCACCATGATGGTGAGGATGATGGCAAGTACCCCATCGCTGAACGCTTCGAGCCGCCCCTTTTCCATCGCCATCCTCCCAAAAAAAACGAGCGCCATCGCATGGCGCTCGTCTTCCTGTCGGTTACTTTACGACGACTTGCGGTCGTTCTTCACCTCGGTGAACTCGGCGTCGACCACGTCGTCCGGCTGGGCGGAGCCGCCCGGACCCGGGCCGTGCTGCGCACCGGCGCCAGCGCCTGCATCTGCGTGACCGGCCTGGGCCGCGGCGTAGAGCGACTGCGCCACCTGCTCCAGCTTCTGGATCTTGGCTTCGATGGCGGCCTTGTCTTCGCCGTCCTTCACCTTCTCCAGATCCGACAGCGCGCCTTCGATCTCGCTGAGCTGCGCACCCGGCACCTTGCCGCCGTGCTCCTTCAACGCGCCACGCGTGGCGTGCACCAGCTGGTCGGCCTTGTTGCGCGTGCTCACCAGCTCCTGGAACTTCTTGTCCTCTTCGCGGTGCGTCTCGGCGTCGGCCACCATGCGCTGGATTTCCTCATCGGATAGGCCGGAACCGGCCTTGATCTCGATGCGCTGTTCCTTGCCGGTCTTCTTGTCCTTGGCCGACACGTGCAGGATGCCGTTGGCGTCGATGTCGAAGGTCACTTCGATCTGCGGCATGCCGCGCGGTGCGGGATCGATGCCGGCCAGGTCGAACTTGCCCAGCGACTTGTTGGCCGAAGCGCGATCGCGCTCACCCTGCAGCACGTGCACGGTCACCGCGGTCTGGTTGTCGTCGGCGGTGGAGAACACCTGCGAGGCCTTGGTCGGTACCGTAGTGTTCTTTTCGATCAACTTGGTCATCACGCCGCCCATGGTTTCGATACCGAGCGACAGCGGGGTGACGTCGAGTAGCAGCACGTCCTTCACCGAACCGCCCAGCACGCCGCCCTGGATCGCGGCGCCCACGGCGACGGCTTCGTCCGGGTTGACGTCCTTGCGCGGCTCCTTGCCGAAGAAATCCTTCACCGCTTCCTGCACCTTCGGCATGCGGGTCTGGCCGCCGACCAGGATCACTTCCTGGATGTCCGACACGCGCAGGCCGGCGTCGTTGAGCGCGGTGCGGCACGGCTCGATGGTGCGCTTGACCAGGTCTTCCACCAGCGCTTCCAGCTTGGCGCGGGTGAGCTTGATGTTCAGATGCTTGGGACCGGAAGCATCGGCCGTCACGTACGGCAGGTTCACTTCGGTCTGGTGCGAGGACGACAGCTCGATCTTCGCGCGCTCGGCCGCATCCTTCAGGCGCTGCAGCGCGAGAGGATCCTTGCTGAGGTCGATGCCCTGATCCTTCTTGAATTCTTCGATGAGGTAATCGATGACGCGCTTGTCGAAGTCTTCACCGCCGAGGAACGTATCGCCATTGGTGGCCAGCACTTCGAACTGCTTCTCGCCGTCGACTTCGGCGATCTCGATGATCGACACGTCGAACGTACCGCCGCCGAGGTCGTACACCGCGATCTTGCGGTCGCCGCCCTTCTTGTCCAAACCATAAGCCAGCGCGGCCGCGGTCGGCTCGTTGATGATGCGCTTCACGTCCAGTCCAGCGATGCGGCCGGCGTCCTTGGTCGCCTGGCGCTGGCTATCGTTGAAGTACGCCGGCACGGTGATCACCGCTTCGGTGACCGGCTCACCGAGGTAATCCTCGGCGGTCTTCTTCATCTTCATCAGCACCTTCGCGGAGACTTCCGGCGGCGCCATCTTCTTGCCGTCGGACGTCTGCACCCAGGCGTCACCGTTTTCGTGCGCCATGATGCCGTACGGCACGATGTGGATGTCCTTCTGCACTTCCGCATCGGTGAACTTGCGGCCGATCAGGCGCTTCACCGCGTAGAAGGTGTTCTTGGGATTGGTGACGCCCTGGCGCTTGGCAGGGGCGCCGACCAGCACTTCGCCGTCCTTGGTGAAGGCGACGATGGACGGCGTGGTGCGATCGCCTTCCGAGTTCTCGATCACCTTGGTGCTGCTGCCATCCATGATGGCGACGCACGAGTTGGTCGTGCCCAGGTCGATACCAATGATTTTGCCCATGATGTGTGCTCCGGAAAACTTTGAATGCGGCCCCTCGCCGCGACTGGTTGTCAGATGGGGTTCTGGCGAAAGGCGTTCAATACCAGGTAAACCCTGCAGTACTGGAATTGCTAGAGTCCGTTCAACATTGAACAGGCTCTCCTCGCTCAGTCGTCCTTGGCTACCGACACCAGTGCCGGGCGCAACAACCGATCATTCAGGACATAGCCTTTCTGCAGCACGGCCACGACCGTGCCGGGCGATTTGCCCGGGGCATCGACCATGCTCACCGCGTGATGGCGCTCGGGGTCGAGCGGTTGGTCGAGCGGATCGACCTGCACCAGGCCATTGTTGCCGGCGACGCGCAGCAGTTCCTTGAGGGTGAGGCTCAGGCCTTCGCGGATCGCAGCCACGTCGCCGCCTTCCACCGCCAGGCCGCGCTCGAGGCTGTCGTACACCGGCAAAAGGTCGTTGAGCAGCTTTTCGTTGGCGAAACGGCGTGCCTGTTCCAGGTCGCGATGCAGGCGGCGGCGCTGGTTTTCCAGCTCGGCCTTTTCGCGCAGCACGGTATCGCGCAGTTCCTGGTTGCTCGCTTCCAGCTCGGCCACCTTGGCCTTGAGCGTATCGAGTTCATCGCTCATAGCGGCGTACTCCGCGGCCGTTTCCGGCATCTCATTGGGCGACTGCGAATCGCTGTTGTGCATGAATGACTCCAAACATCGTCCTGGGCCGGCAAAGCTGCCGACCATTACAAAACCTTGCGGGTAAACCCGCCTCCCAACCGCCCCTTATAGGGCCGTCGCAGCGCGATTCAAGGCATCACTGAGCAGGCGGGCGGTGGCCTGCACCACCGGAATCACGCGATCATAAGCCATGCGCGTGGGACCAATCACACCGACCGCACCCAGCAGTCGGCCCTGGGCACCATAACTGGCGGTCACCACGCTGCAACCATCCAGCGCAGCAAACCCCGATTCCTCGCCGATAAACAAGCGCACACCGGGTGCCTTGGCGCAGGTTTCCATCAGCTGCAGCAATTCGTTTTTCTTCTGGAACGCCTCGAACAGATCGCGCAAACGTTCCAGGTTGCCCAGCTCCGAATAAGCCATCAGGTTGGTCTGGCCGCTGACCAGCACATCCTCATCCTGGGGCGCAAACGATGCTGCAGCCAGCTCTACGGTTCGGGAAAGCAGCTGATGCAATTCGCTGCTGGCCTCGCGTATTTCGCGCAGGAGATGCGCGCGGATGTCATCGACGCGCAGGCCGATGAAATGCTCGTTGATGTAGTTGGCCGCCTGTTCCAGCACCCGCCCTTCCAACGGCTTGGCCAACTGGATCACGCGGTTCTGCACCTGGTTGTCGGAGAACACCAGGATCACCAGCACGCGCGCCTCAGGTAGCGGCACGAAATCGATGTGGCGCAACGGGAAATCGGTCTGGCGCGGCACCATCACCACGCCGGCGAAATGCGTCATGGCCGACAGCAGCGCCGAGGCATTGCCGGCCAGGTCGCGCACCGTCGTCGGGCCGGGCGGCAGCTCGCGTTGCAAGCGCACCATTTCGTCGCGTGCGAGCGGCTGCAACTCAATCAGGCTGTCGACAAACAGACGTAACCCGCGTGGGGTAGGAATACGTCCGGCTGAGGTATGCGGCGAGGCTACCAGGCCGGCATCTTCCAGATCGGCCATGATGTTGCGGATGGTTGCCGGGCTCACGTCCAGGCCGGAGGAACGCGACAATGTACGTGAACCGACGGGTTCACCATCGACCAGATACTGGGCGATCAGCGTGCGCAGCAAGCGCCGCGCGCGGGTATCGAGTTCGTGACCAGGGTGGCGTGACATGCGCTGTGGCAATCCGTGAGACGCCTAACAAATAAGGTTTGGCGGTAAAGAAAGCAAGAAAGGGGGAATCGGGCAGCGCCAAGGCCACGACAGGTGCACCCTCCCCATTCCCAGTTTCCCGTTCCCACTTACAATTCGTACGACCACTGCCGCCCTCACCTCATGCTCACCTCCCTTTACGTCCGCCATCTCGCCGTCGTTGAAGAAGCCGATCTTGCTTTTGGTCCGGGCCTGACCGTCGTCAGCGGGGAAACCGGCGCGGGCAAGTCCCTGTTAGTGGATGCCCTGATGTTGCTGGCCGGCGCACGTGCCGACAGCGGCATCGTGCGTGCCGGCAGCGATCGTGCGGAGCTGGCGGCGGAGTTCGACCTGGCCAACTTGCCCGAGGCGCACGACTGGCTCAAGCGCGAAGAGCTGGACGAAGACGGCACCTGCCAACTGCGCCGCGTCATCCGCACCGAAGGCAGCTCGCGCGCCTGGATCAACGGCCGCCCCGCCACCATCGGCCAGATGAGCGAACTGGCCGCACTGCTGGTGGAAATCCACGGCCAGCACGAGCACCAGGCGCTGCTGGAACGCACGCATCAAATGAACCTGCTCGATGCCTACGCCGAAAACGAAGCACGCGTGGCGCAAGTGCGCGACCTTGCCCAGCAGTGGCGCGACGTCGGCGCCCGCATCCGCAAGCTGGCCGGCGGCGAAGATCGCGAACATCGCCTGGAATTGCTGCGCCATGAACTTTCCGAACTGGAAAAGTGGGCACTGCCTGCCGCCGAACTGGCAGACCTGGAAAACAGCCATAAGCGGCTGGCGAACGCCGGCAAACTGGTCGAAGGCGTCACCGGCGTGGTCGACCTGCTCGACGGCGATAGCGAATTTGCCTTGCGCTCTTCGCTTACCCGCGCACATACGGAACTCAGCCGTCTCGCCACGTTGGACGATCGCCTCGCCCCGCTGCTCGAGCTGCTCGACAACGCGCAAATCCAGCTCAACGAGGCCGTCGACGGCCTTGGCCGCTATGCGCAGGATGTCGATCTCGACCCCGAGCGCTACGCCGAAGTCGACACGCACCTGACGCGTCTGCATGAACTATCGCGCAAGCATCGCTTGCATGTCACCGAACTCGACGCCAAGCGCATAGCTGTACAAAACGAGCTGACCGAACTGGAAAACGCCGGCGATGCACTCGAACGCCTCGACGCACAACGCGCGCAACTGCAGCGCGACTACGACAAGGCTGCCGAAGCGCTGAGCAAAGCCCGACAAACCGCGGCCAAGCGTCTCGGCAAGGAAGTCAGCGCACTGATGGGCGAACTCGGCATGGCCGGCGGCGTGCTGCAGGTAACGTTGGAAGTCGCCGACAACAGCGATCCCGATCCGCAAGGCCGCGAACGTTGTGAACTCCTGGTAAGCGCCAACCCGGGCCAACCACCGCGCCCCTTGCGCAAGGTCGCCTCGGGCGGAGAACTCGCCCGCATCAGTCTGGCGATTGAAGTGGCGACACTGGGCAAGGACACCATCGGCTGCATGGTATTCGACGAAGTCGATACCGGCATCGGCGGCGCCGTCGCCGAAGTGGTCGGCCAAAAGCTGCGTGCGTTGGGTTCACGTTGCCAGGTGTTATGCGTGACGCATCTGCCGCAAGTGGCTGCACAAGGTCATGCGCATTTGCGTGTGAGCAAGCATGCTTCCGGCGGTTCCACGCATACGCGTATTGAAGTGTTGAATACCGAAGGCCGCCGCGACGAGTTGGCGCGCATGCTGGGTGGCGTGGAAATCACCCGCGAGACGCGGGCGCATGCGAAAAAGATGCTGGAGCAGGCACAAGCCTGATCGTAGGTTGGAGTGCGAACCCCAACATCATGATCCTGATCGAGATGGCAACGTTGGGGTTCGCACCCCAACCTACGGCCTTGGCTGCAACAACCCCCGCTCGCTCGCGATGCGATAAAGATCCAGCTCCGACCCCGCCCCCAGCTTGCCCATCAAACTCGCGCGGTGGATGTATACCGTCTTCTGCCCAATCCCCAATTCCGCCGCCACCTGCTTCGGCGCACGCCCTGCCGCCAGCAGCAAAAACACTTCGTGCTCGCGCGCAGTAAGCCGGTCGATGGGATCAAGCGTGTCGTTGGGACGCTCCGCACGCCGCTGCCGCAAATCAGAGCTGAGGAACTGCTCACCGCGCATCACCGCACGCAAGCCGGCTACCAACTCCTCCGGCGCCGCGCCCTTGGTGACGTAACCGCTCGCACCGCGCCGCAAGGCTTCCGATACATAAGGCTCGCCATCGTGCATGCTCAACACCACGATGCGCGTGCCGGTGGCAACGCTGCGCAGGTGTTCAATCAACGGCAAACCACTGCCGTCCGGCAACGAAAGATCCAGCGCAACCAGATCCGGGCGCGTCTGGCTGATCGCCTCCACCGCGTCGTCGGCGTTGCGGCATTCGGCTACCACTTCGAGATCCGGCTCCATTTCAATGAGCCGTTTGAACCCCTCGCGGACTATGGCGTGGTCGTCGACCAGAACAATGCTGTGCATGAGCGGCACTCTAGCAAATCTTTTCCTTCGCTCAGCCTGGCCGCCGAACGTCACAGACCGCCCACCGCTCGCTAACATCGGCGCATGCGCCTAAAACTCTCCTTCCTCACCTCCGGCCCCATGGTCGGTCTCGGCTACGGTCTGCTCTGGGGACTGCTTTGGCCCACCACGCAGCCGGACTGGACCCTGCAATTCGGCCTGCGTTTCGGCGTGTTGCTGCTGTCGCCATTCCGTTACTGGGGTTGGTTGATCGGTGCCGAGCTGGTGGCCGCCGTATCGATCGAATACTGGTACGGCTACACGCCGGACTGGCAGACCTTCCTCTTCGGCGATCTGCCGCAGCCGCTAGCTGTGGCGCTATGCCTGGGACTGCTGCGCCGCGCGAACCTGCGGCCGAACATGCGCGACCCGGAAGAAGTCTCGCGCCTGCTGCTCGCCGGCGGCTTTACCGGTGCGGTCGCCACCGCCACCGACGCGTTGATGATGGCCTTGCTCAGCGAGTTGCCTTCGACCGGTCTGCTGGAAGGCTTCGGCAACGAGATGCTCGGCAATTACGTCGGCCTGCTGCTGATCGTGCCGCCGCTGATCATGTTGTGGCGCACGCGTCCGTCGAAGCAGGAGGTGTCGGAGCTATTGATGGATGGCTTGCTGGTGATGCTGCCGGCACTGGTGATCCTGTTGATCCTTACCGAGCAAGCCGCTCCGCAGCGCGAGTTCGCGCGCATCCTCTCGCTGGCCCCAGTGCTGTTCTTCGCGTTCCGCCATGGTTGGCGCGGTGCCAGCTTGTCCATGCTGGTATCGAGCCTGGGCATGGCGGTGGTCGACCGCGTCTTCACCCACGTCATCCCGACAGCTTCCTCGCATATGTTCCTGGCCGTCGCCGGTACCGGCGCCTTGATGCTCGGTTCGGCCACCGATGCGCTCCGCCGCAGCAGCGCGCGCATGGCGGAACAGAACGTCTACCTTGCCGCCGTGAACCGGCGCCTGGATCATCTCGCCCGCCAGCTGCGCGACGCGGCCCGCGGCAACCTGCAAACAGAAGAAAACCAGCGCCGTCACATGGCGGCCGAACTGCACGATGAGCTGGGCCAGAACCTCACCGCCATCCAGACCCACGTCAAGTTGGCGCAGAACCGCCTCAAGCAGGCCGGCATGGAGGACATCGGCACCTCCATCAACGGCATCCTGGCGCACATGCGGCGCGCCCTGCATCGGGTGATGGACGACCTGCGCCCCGCCGTGCTGGACGAGTTCGGCCTGATGCGCGCCCTGGACGAAGGCCCCATCCGCGACCTGCTCGCCACCGCCGGCATGATCTACCACACCGAACTGCACGGCGATCCGCGCATGCTGGAGGAAGACATCCGCACCGCAATCTACCGCCTGGCCCAGGAAAGTGCCACCAACGCGGTCAAGCACGCCCAGGCCACCGAATTTCGGCTGCGCCTGCGCATCGGCGAGCGTGCAGGTGCAGCAATGGCCTTGCTGGATATTCGCGACAACGGCGTAGGCCTGCCCGAGCGGGTGCCACGTGGCGGGAGAGGCTTGCAGGGCATGCGCGACCGCGTTACTTCCCTGGGCGGATTGTTCCGTTTACGGCCGGATCACCAGGGCGTTCACCTGCGGATTTTGCTGCGAAGCAGCATTGCAAAACGTGAAACCAGTGACTTGTGACACTGTAACTAGGAAATTTTCCAATACCAGCTCCGTAAAGGCTTCGTTAGGATCAGTCCCATCGATGTGGGGGAGCCGCCGTCGCGAGACGGTGAGCACGAGTCAACCGTGGGGACGGTGGACTCGAAGAGTGGCAGGATGCCACTCCGCCGGAGTCTGGACATATGCGCGTATCTGGAGCAACTCCGATACATAGCAGTCAAGAGACAACGGTAAGCCGCAGGGTGGACAGGAGTCCTCCCGCGGCTTTTTTTATGCCTGTCGCGTAGGTTGGGGTGCGAACCCCAACATCGCCATCCTGATGGACATGTCGGGGTTCGGCGACGCCTCACCCCAATCCGCCTATTTCTTGCGATTCCCCAACGGCCTCACATACAGCACCAAGCTATGGTCCTGAATCTCATAGCCGTGCTTGGCCGCTATCTCACGCTGCAAGCGTTCGATCTCTTCGCTGACGAACTCGATCACCTTTCCGCTGTCAACGTCGATCATGTGATCGTGGTGCTGGCCGCGATCCAGTTCGTACACCGCCTGCCCGCCCTCAAAGTTGTGCTTGCTGAGGATGCCGGCGGCCTCGAACTGGGTCAGCACCCGGTACACGGTCGCCAGGCCGATATCTTCCTGATGAGCAAGCAACTTCTTGTAGACGTCTTCGGCCGTCAGGTGGCGGGCGCCGTCTTCTTCGAAGATCTGGAGAATGCGCATCCGGGGGTGAGTCACCTTCAACCCGGCTTTACGGAGTTCTTGAGTTTCCTGCTCCATCGCAAGCTCCCGATACACGGTCAAATCGACCCTTAGTGTATCATCGACCCCTTCACGATCCGGACGCACTACGAATGCAAAAGCTGATCCGCACACTGGGCTATGCCACGCTGGCACTCTCTCTCGCCGGCTGTCATCTCGTGTATACCCCCGATGTCGCCCAGGGCAATCTTTTCGATAAAACCATCGACAAGAATCTTGCCGACCAGCTCAAGCCGGGTCTGACCAAGCGCCAGGTGCTGGTGCTGCTCGGTACGCCTTCCGTCTCCACCCCGTTCAACCAGAACCGCTGGGATTACGTCTCCACGTATTCGCATCGTGGCGAGAAGATGAAGGTCAACGCCATGAGCCTTTACTTCAACAACGACGTGCTGGTGCGCACCGAAGGCAACCTGTACTTCCAGGATGCCCAGAAGCTGGTGCAGCAGAGCAACAAGTACAAGACCAAATACGACGTCAACGACACCTCCGGCGACAAGAGCGGCAGCGCTGGCGGCGATAGCAGCGGTGGTGACAGTGGCGGCGATAACGGTGGCGACAACGGCGGCCACTAAGCGCCTGGCTCGCCTTACGTCGCTCGGCGCCGACGCGCGTCTTTCGGATCCAGCGTAAGCGACCGGTAGATTTCCACCCGGTCGCCATCCTGCAGCACCTCATCAGGGGCCACGCGCCGGGAAAAGATCCCCAGGCGCGATGCATCGAACGGCACCTCCGGCATCGCCTGCAAAATGCCGGACTCCTCCACTGCCTTCAGCACCGAACTCCCGGCCGGCAAGCTAACCCGGCGTAGCAGTTGGCGTTCCGGCGTGGCGCAAACCACTTCCACCGTGATGCGGTCAGCCATAGACCTTGTCCGCCTCGCGGCAGAAATCGTCCACCATGCGACTGGCGAGGCCCTGGAAACCCAGCTTCAGCGCCGTGCCGCCCAGGCGACCGGCATAGTCGAAATCCAGCTCGAGCGCGACCTTGCAGCCGTCCGTGCCGAGCGGGATGAAATCCCAGAAACCATCCAGGCTGCGGAACGGCCCGTTCACCAGACTCACCTGCAGGCGGCGTGGACGGTCGATGGTGTTACGCGTGGTGAAGCTGTGATGGAACCCGGCGAACTTGAGATCCAGCCGCGCCACCAGCATGTTGTCTCCCCGCTCGATCACCTCGGCACTGGCACACCAAGCGAAGCGCTTTGGGTATGCTTCGACCTCATTGACCAGGTCGAACATCTGCGCCGGCGAGAATTTCACCAAGGCACTGCGGCGGATTTGGATCACGGCACCCTCATCACAAGAATCTAAGGTCGGGCCCGTCCAGAAGCAGTCTGCTCGGGGGCGACCGAGACAAAGTTTAACGGACATGGCAAAAGCGAAGGACAAAGACAAAAAAGAAAGCGGCGGCACGATCGCCCTCAACAAGCGCGCCCGGCACGAGTACCACATCGACCAGCGCTTCGAGGCGGGCATCGCCCTGCAAGGCTGGGAGCTAAAAGCCCTGCGCGCCGGCCGCATCAACTTCGGCGACGGCTACGCCGTGGTGCTGAAGAACGAGATCTACCTGGTAGGCACCTCCATCCCGCCACTGATCAGCGCCTCCACCCACGTGGTACCGGTCGACCGCCGCACCCGCAAGCTGCTGCTCCATCGCCAGGAAATCGACCAGCTCATCGGCGCGGTAGAACGCAAGGGCTACACCCTGGTACCGATCGCCATGTACTGGAAAGGCAACAAGGTCAAAGTGGAAATCGGCCTGGCGCGCGGTAAGCAGGAACACGACAAGCGCAACGCCGACAAGGAACGCGACTGGCAACGCGAAAAACAGCGCACCATGCGTTCGCACAATCGCGCCGCCTGATCGTCTTCGAGCACGCCATGCACTCCCTCCCCTGCTCGCAGGGGAGGGCCGGGGTGGGGTAAAGCGAGCAACGCTCGCATCCGGCAACGCAGGAATCAACCAAACACGATTGAACATCTCAGTGGCATACATGCACTCCACCAAGTGCAAACCACCCTACCCGCGCAAAACATTGATATCGCACACCGCAATCACCATATATAATCAACGAGCTAAAGCGATCTTTTCCCCGGGGGTGTTCTGGCTTCGACGGGGGTAGTGAGATAGCTTGGTGCATGCCGAGGGGGCAGCTTTCCTCGTTAATCCAGCCGCAAACTTATAGTTGCCAACGACGACAACTACGCTCTGGCCGCTTAAGGCCTAGCCCCGAACCCACGTGTGCCTGTGCTAGTGGATGTAGGGTCATTATCACAGGATCGCCCAAAGCTGCCGCCTGCCGGCCAGGGTTAAATCAAGCGGGCTGGTCCTTCGATGCGCCTCGCACTCTGTGCTGTCG
>NZ_DATEJY010000135.1:0-12875 GCF_035277725.1 Dyella sp.
ACCGTCAGCGGCCACGATGGTGGCACCGGTGCAAGTCCGCTCACCTCGATCAAGTACGCCGGTACGCCGTGGGAACTTGGCTTGGCCGAAACACAGCAAACGCTACGCCGCAATGACCTGCGTGGCCGCGTGCGCCTGCAAACCGATGGCGGCTTGAAGACCGGCCTGGATGTGATCAAGGCGGCGCTGCTCGGTGCGGAAAGCTTCGGCTTCGGCACCGGCCCGATGGTCGCGCTGGGCTGCAAGTACCTGCGCATCTGCCATTTGAACAACTGCGCGACTGGCGTCGCCACGCAGCATCCGGTACTGCGCAAGGATCACTTCATCGGCCTGCCCGAGATGGTGATGAACTACTTCACCTTCATCGCGCAGGATGTGCGCGCGCATCTGGCCAAGCTCGGCGTGCGCTCGCTGGGCGAGATCGTGGGCCGCACCGAATTGCTGGAACAGCTCGAAGGCGTCACGCCGGTGCAGCACCGGCTGGATCTCACGCCGTTGATCGATGGCACCGGCTTGAGTGCGCGCAGTGAATTTGCGTGCACGCTGCCGCGCAATCCGATGCGTGATGACGCCGAACTGGCGTCGCGCATTGCCATCGATACCGCTGCCGCGGTGGCGAACAAGAGCGGTGGTTCGTTCGCTTATCGCATCGAAAACACCGATCGCGCCATCGGTGCGCGTTTGTCCGGTGACGTTGCGCGCCGGTATGGCGATCACGGCATGGATGCGAGCCCCATCGAACTGAAGCTGGAAGGTGCGGCCGGTCAAAGTCTTGGCGCGTGGAACGCCGGCGGCGTGCATATCGAACTAATCGGCGAAGCGAACGATGGCGTCGGCAAGGGCATGGCGGGTGGCCGCATCGTAGTGCGTCCGCCATCGGATGCACCGTACGCCAGCCAGGATGCATCGATCATCGGCAACACGTGCTTGTATGGCGCCACCGACGGCGAGCTGTATGCCGCGGGTCGCGCGGGCGAACGTTTCGCCGTGCGCAATTCCGGTGCGATCGCCGTCGTCGAGGGCGCAGGCGATCACTGCTGCGAATACATGACCGGCGGCGTGGTCGCCGTGCTTGGCAAGGTCGGTCTCAATTTCGGCGCCGGCATGACCGGTGGCTTTGCCTACGTGCTCGATCTCGAGCGCGACTTCGTCGACTGCTACAACCACGAGCTGGTCGACATTCTGCGTATCTCACCCGAGGGGATGGAAAACTACATGCAACACCTGCGGAAATTGGTCACCCGCCATGTTGAATTGACTGGCAGCGATTGGGGTCGGCAGATTCTGCGCGACTTCCGCGGCCTGCAATACAAGTTCTGGCTGGTGAAACCGAAAGCCGCGAGCCTCGCTGTGCTGGCCGAAGAACTGCGGAGGGCAGCATGAGCGCCAAGCTATTCCAATTCCTCGACGTCCCCCGACAGCCGCCGCGCACCGTCCCGGTGGCGGTGCGCGTACTCGGTTACGGTGAAATCGGTGGTGACTTCGCGTCGCCGCAGGCAGCCACGCAGGCGGAGCGTTGCATCGATTGCGGCAATCCGTATTGCGAACATGCCTGTCCCGTTCACAACTATATTCCCAACTGGCTGAAGCTGGTGCAGCAAGGTCGCATCCTGGAAGCGGCCACGCTGATGCACGAAACCAATCCGCTGCCGGAAATCTGTGGGCGCGTGTGTCCGCAGGATCGTCTTTGCGAAGGTGCGTGCACGCTGGAACAGACCGCGTTTGGCGCGGTGACCATCGGCAGCATCGAACGCTGGGTGACGGATGAAGCGTTGCGGCAAGGCTGGCGTCCGGATCTTTCCAATGTGCGTGAAACCGGCCATCGCGTTGCGGTGATCGGTGCCGGCCCCGCCGGCCTGGCGTGCGCGGATCGTTTGCGTCGCGAAGGCATCGCCGTCGACGTCTACGATCGCCAGCACGAAATCGGTGGCTTGCTGACCTTCGGCATCCCGCCGTTCAAGCTCGACAAGGGCGTGGTGCGCACACGCCGCGACGTGCTCGAAGGCATGGGTGTGCGTTTTCTGCTCGGCAAGGAAGTCGGCCGCGACGTGGAGTTCGGCGCACTGCTGGAAGAGTACGACGCGATCTTCGTCGGCACCGGCGCCTACACTTTCGTGGATGGTCAATTGCCCGGCCGCGAACTGCTCGGCGTGCACGACGCCTTGCCGTTCCTGATCGCCAACACCGAACGCCTGCTGCGCGACGAGCCCGCTTCCACGTTCGATTTCCACGGCAAGCATGTGGTAGTGCTCGGCGGCGGCGACACCGGCATGGATTGCAACCGTACCGCCATCCGCCTCGGCGCTGCTTCCGTGACCTGCGTGTATCGCCGCGACGAAGCCAGCATGCCCGGCTCCGCGCGCGAAGTGAATTACAGCCGAGAGGAAGGTGTCACCTTCCTGTTCCAACGCCAGCCGGTGGCGATTCTCGACAACGGCAACGGCCAGGTGCGCGGCGTGCGCGTGGTGGAAACGCAGTTGGTGGATAGCGGTGACGGCCGCCCGCGGCCGCAGAACGTTCCCGGCACGGAATCCGACATCGTGGCGGACGTGGTGATTCAATCGTTCGGCTTTCTGCCGAGCCCGCCGAATTGGTTGGGTGCGCACGGTGTTGAACTCGCACGCTCCGGCAAAGTGATCACCGGTGCGAAGGGTCATCTGCCGCATCAAACCAGCCATCCCAAGATCTTCGCTGGCGGCGACAACGTGCGTGGCGCGGACCTCGTGGTGCGTGCGGTGTATGACGGCCGCGAGGCAGGCAGGAGCATTGCCAGCATGTTGGCGGGTGCATCGGTAAAAGCAGCGGTAGCCGCCGGCTAAGCTTTTTTCCGGTCTTCAATCGCCGCATATCGATTAGCGTGAAGTGCGCGTAGGCGCTTGCAATAAATCCTGATTTGCGCAAATCACAAAAAAAGCCCCTCTCCAGTGACGGAGAGGGGCTTGCCTGGATGCAGCGTGATACGGCTTAGAACAACTTTTGGTCGTACTTCAGGTAGACCACGCGACCGAAGTCGTACTGCGGGTTATAGGGAAATTGCGAGTAGCCGTCCGTACCCGTAGGGCCCAAGGGACCGATTACGCTGAACGTGCCGTTGTAGCTGAGCGGCGCGTGGCGGTTGAAGACATTGGTGGCGCCCACGGAGATCTGTCCATGCCATGGAGCCTTCCAGCTCAACTGCAGATCGTTGAACGCAACCGCACCCTGGCGATATGCACCGAGCTGATCCTGCACATACGAGTTGGGATTGTTGCAGGGGAAGTACATCTGCAGATTGGTCGCGTCCGGACGGCAGGGTTCCTTCAGGGCCGAGAAATAGCGAACCGTCCAGGTGGCGCCGAAGCTGCCCCACGACCAGTTGATGTTGGTGGTGTCGCGGAAGCGCCATACCGGTCCCAGGATCTGATCGTAAGTGCCGACGTTGTATCCGATCACCGGGCCGCCGGTTACTGCTTGCTCCTTCAGCGAGTTGATATAGGTGCCACTGGTATCGATCTTGAACTTGCCGACGGGCGTATCGGGGAACAGATAGCTCAGCGTCAGATCCGTGCCACGTTCATCGACAAAGCCCTCGTTGACCAATGCCTGCAGCAGATTGATGACCTGGCCATTCGCCGCTGAGCGTTGGAACTGCCCGCACTGCTGTGTTTCGCCCAGCAGATAGCAATTGCTGAGAATGCTATTGGCAGAAGGCAGGGTGATGATGTTGTCGACACGAATGCGGTACGCGTCCAGCGTCAGGTTGAAACCCGTCAGCCAGCTTGGGCTGTACACGATGCCGGCTGTGTAGTTCTTGGATGTTTCAGGCCGGAGTGCGGCGTTGGCGCCGGTGTAGTAAGGCGTCGTGCTGGTGTTGTTCGGTCCGGGTACCGGCACGCCTGTGGTCGTGAGCTGAGTGAAGCCCGGGCCGACACCCGGCAAGCCGGCGAAGCCGTTGAGACAGCGCTGCGCCACCGCCGAATTGCCGGTCAGGCCGAAGTTGACGTCGCAGGGATCGGTGTAGTTCGTAAAGCTTTGCATCGTGCCGCCGTATAGATTGGAAATCGACGGCGCGCGGAAGCCTGTGCCATAGCTGGCACGCACCAGCAAGTCATTGATCGGCTGCCAGGAAATTTTGTAAGAGTTGTTGTTGGTGTCGCCAAAGTTGGTGTAATGCGAGAAGCGATGCGACACGTCGAAATTCAACAGCTGCGCACCTGGCAGTTCTTTGAGCAGGGGCACGTTGATTTCGGCATAGGCTTCGTTGATGCCATACGAGCCATGTCCCGGGTTCTGCTGCAGGTTGGTGTTGATGCCTTGCTGCGTGTAGGGATCCGGTGTGACACCGCCCGAGACGTCGCGGTGATCGCCGCCGACGGCGAAGGTCACATCGCCGGCGCCGATCGACTGCGGCAAGGTAAACATGTCGCCGCTCAGATTCGCTTCCACGTTGCGCGTCTGGCTCCAGGAATGCGTAAAGAAGCTGTAGTTGAGGTAGTTGATCTCGGCGGGTGTCAATCCACCCGAGCCGGAGAACGGGTTGAGCGGTACGCAACCGGCGATGACGTTGGTCGGCGTACCACACTCGACTTGGCCGTTGGAGGCGAGGAAAGACGGACCGATCGCGTTATACAAATGCACCAGATTGAGGTTGCCGGGGCCGCCCATGTCCTGGATGTAGTGGTAGTCGCTGTAGCCCGCGTTCCAGTTGAATTCCCGCTCGCCTAGCGAAAACTCGCCTTCCAGTCCTGCGCGGAATCCGTACTGCTTGATGTTGTTTACCGTGTATCGATTGGGTTCGTACAGCGGCAGGCTGAAGGCCACCGTGTCGCCAGGTAGCGGGTTGTAATAGGCATTCGGCGAGAGCATCGGGAACCAGGCCGCGCCGAGACTGCCGGCCGGCAAACCAAGCGCCTTGGCCAGATTCGCGCCATTGGCCGGCGTCAACGAACTCAGCGGATAGCCGCCGATGTAGTCGGTGGCGTTGTTGCTGTTATAGGTGCCGGTGAAGACGGCCTTGATGTTGTCGGTGATCTTGAAATCACCCTTCAACGTGTACGACTTCAAGCGGTTGTTCGGGATCAGTGTCTCGTACGCTGCCTGATTGGCGTAATCGTTGTTGTAGTAGGGAGTGGGATAAACAACGCCAAACGTATTGGGATGATAGTTGGCGATGTTCATGCCGTTCTGGCCCGCGTTGACGGTGAGCGGGAAACTCAGATTCGGCGCGGTGACACCAAGCGGAGGGGTGGCGCTCAAAATCGTGCCGTAATCGGACGGCTGCACCGAAGCCGGATACTGCGGAAAACTGAAGTAGCCGTTTTTGCTGAACCACGCCTGGTTCGCCATGATCTGATTCATGTTTTGAATCGACACGTTGAAGGTAAACGAGCCGCGCGAGAACTTGTGGCCGCCGGTCAGGCTGAACTGGTTTTGCTTGCCGTAGTTACCCGGGGCATAAGTGCTGTTGTACGTATCGAGATAAAGGCCATCCACGTTCTTGGTATGGATGTTGATTACACCAGCAATCGCGTCGGAACCATAAATCGACGACGCGCCGTCCTGCAGGATGTCCACGCTATCGATCAGCGAACTTGGAATGGTGCTGAGGTCGGTCTGGCCAAAAATGTCGGTGGTGTAGCGCTCGCCGTCGACCAGGATCAGCGTTCGCGGTGCGCCCAGGCCACGCAGGCTGGCGTACTGGCCGACGATGCCACCCAAGGAGCTTTGCGTGCTGGTGCCGGACGAACCGACCGACGGAATGTTCTGCAGGATTTGGCCAACGCTGACGAAACCCTGCTGTTGCAGCGCTTCATGCGAGATGGCGGTGACCGGTTGCGCTGTTTCCACGTCGACGCTACGGATCAGCGAACCGGTGACGGTCACCGTTTGCAGCGTTTTTGAATTGTTCTGCGGTGGTGTCGTCGTGGATGGTTGTTGTGGGTTGCTTTGTGTCGCCTGGCCTGTAGTTGGCGGTGGCGGGGGAGTGTTTTGTGCGGTAGCCACCGTTGCCAGTGTGCTACCTCCGAATGCCAAAGCGATGCGTATCGCCAATGCGATGTTGTGATGCTGCAAGTTCACGTTTAAATCCCCTTTTCATTATGGGTGGACCCAGTGATTGCAGGCTTTTCCTCGCCTGTATTGGACTTCTCCGTCACGCTGCATGGTGGGAGGGTTTTCATGCATGCGTGGCGGGCCGAGCTTAGATGAAAAATATGTTGTCGATATAGGTCGATAGTGTTGCGTGCGTTATTGCGAAAATCGCATTCGTAATTTTGTGCGTAAGTTTCGTGTCAACGATGAACTCCTCTTGGCGCGGGACGTAAGTAGCCACATACCCGCGTTGCCGAAGGAAATCGAGCGCCAATTTCAGGGAATTTTTTGCAGAAATGGTTTGCTTTTTTAACCAACTTTAGTGCGAGTCATGACAAATGGCATAGATAAAACGCTAATGATGAACGCAAATGGTTCGTCAGCCATTTGTCAGTTTGTGCTCGCCGCCATAAATGGCACATATAAGAGCCGTGGCGAAAAATAATATTCGTAGGTAAAAATGTCGGTAAATAAAAAAGGCGCCGTATAGGTAGGCGCCGTAATTCGAATCCAATAGCTGTCTAGTGCTTCCATATTTTTTCTAGCTGCATACCGCCGCCTCGACATGCGGAAGGTCGCCACAAACATTCCGCAATTTCGCCAGCAACATGTCACGATGCGTCGCGACTTCCGGCGGCTGCTTGCCGACGCCCTGCAATTGTGCACAACGCAGCGTGGCGTGATAGGCGAGTAAGCGGCCGGGCAGTTCCGATCGCCTGCGCGCATCGCCTTGCCAGAGCACGGCAACCCAACCTTCCTCTTTGTCGTGATGCGACTCGTCCACCGGCATGTACAAGGTGCCGTCCAGCAGCGACAGCGCGCAATCGTGTCCGTCGGCAAACTGGAAGGTGCAGAGCGGCTTCAGCTCGGCGATGTAGTTGACGATGCGTTGGCTCAATCCGGTCATAGGCCATTCCCTCAGGCACGAAACGGGGGCGCATGGTAGCGGCAAGCCTTATGACATAAGTGAGATGCCGCCAACAGTACCGGTGAGCGGTGTGATCGGATGAGCCATGCCCGATCCTCGCGCTTCCGCCAACCTGTCGAAAACGCGACAATGGGCAGATTTCCTTAAGGTCCCGCCGCCATGCCAGTGGCTTGAATTCGGCGGGTCCGACGCCACTAGCGTGGGGCGCGCTGCATGTCCGGCTTGGGCCGAGCGGCGTTTTCCCTTACGCACCCGCCGTAGCCAGAGAGGTTGCCCGACCCATGTCCCAGACGCCGAAGATCATCTACACGCTGACGGATGAAGCCCCCTACCTTGCCACCCAGTCCCTGCTGCCCATTATCAAAGCCTATACGGCCACGGCGGGTATCGAGGTGGAAACGCGCGATATCTCGCTGGCGGCCCGCATCCTGGCACAGTTCTCGGACACGCTGAAAGACGGCCAGAAAGTCTCCGACGACCTCACCGAACTGGGCCAGCTGGCCACCACGCCGGATGCCAACATCATCAAGCTGCCGAACATCAGTGCCTCGATGCCGCAGCTCAAGGCGGCGATCAAGGAGCTGCAATCCCAGGGTTATGCCTTGCCGGATTACCCGGAAGAACCCAAGGATGTGAGCGACTGGAATATCCGCGCACGCTACGACAAGGTGAAGGGCAGTGCGGTGAACCCGGTACTGCGCGAAGGCAATTCAGATCGCCGCGCGCCGCTCTCGGTGAAGAACTATGCGCGCAAGCATCCGCACAAGATGGGTGCGTGGAGCGCCGATTCGAAGACGCATGTGGCGCATATGAGCGGCGGCGATTTCTACGGCAGCGAAAAATCCACCACCGTCGAGCAGGCTACCGTGGCCAAGATCGAATGGGTGGGCAAGGACGGTGGCAGCACGGTCCTGAAAGAGAAGACCAGCCTCACTGCCGGCGAGATCATCGACGCCGCCGTGATGAGCAAGAAGGCGCTGGCCAGCTTTATCGACGCGCAGATTGAAGAGGCGGAAAAACAGGGCGTGCTGTTCTCGCTGCATCTGAAGGCCACCATGATGAAGGTGTCCGACCCCATCATGTTCGGCCAGGTGGTCAACGAGTTCTACAAGGATGTGTTGGCCAAGCACGCCGATACGCTCAAGAGCATCGGCTTCAATCCGAACAACGGCATTGGCGATCTATACGCGCGCATCGGTTCGCTGCCGGCCGACAAGCAGGCCGAGATCAAGGCGGATGTGGACGCTGAATATGCAAAGCGTCCGCACATGGCGATGGTCAATTCCGACAAGGGCATCACCAACCTGCACGTGCCCAGCGACGTGATCATCGATGCGTCGATGCCGGCGATGATCCGCGACTCCGGCAAAATGTGGAACGCCGAAGGCAAGCTGCAAGACACCAAGGCGGTGATTCCGGATCGCAGCTACGCCGGCGTGTACCAGGCCGTGATCGAGGATTGCAAGGCGCACGGCGCGTACGATCCCACCACCATGGGCAGCGTGCCTAATGTGGGCCTGATGGCGCAGGCGGCGGAGGAATACGGTTCGCATGACAAGACCTTCCAGATCGCCGGTGAAGGCGTGGTGCGCGTCACCGATGCGAACGGCAAGCTGCTGTTGGAACACAACGTGGAAGCCGGCGATATCTGGCGCATGTGCCAGACCAAGGATGCGCCGGTGCAGGATTGGGTGAAGCTCGCCGTCACTCGCGCGCGCCTCAGCAACACGCCGGCCGTGTTCTGGCTGGATGCGAACCGCGCGCACGATGCGCAGCTGATCAAGAAAGTGGAGCGCTACCTCAAGGATCACGACGTGAGTGGCCTGGACATCCGCACGCTGTCGCCGGTCGATGCCACCAAGTTCTCGCTGGAACGCATCCGCAAGGGCCAGGACACCATTTCGGTGACGGGCAACGTGCTGCGCGATTACCTCACCGATCTGTTCCCGATCATGGAACTTGGCACCAGCGCCAAGATGCTCTCCATCGTGCCGTTGATGGCGGGCGGTGGCCTGTTCGAAACCGGCGCCGGCGGTTCCGCGCCCAAGCACGTGCAGCAGTTCCTGGAAGAGAATTGCCTGCGCTGGGATTCGCTGGGCGAATTCCTGGCCATGGCCGCCTCGCTGGAACATCTCAGCAACCGCTATAACAACAAGGCAGCCGGCGTGCTGGCCAAGACGCTGGATCAGGCCAACGGCAAGTTCCTCGACAACAACAAGTCGCCCGCGCGCAAAGTCGGCGAGCTCGACAACCGCGGCAGCCATTTCTACCTCGCGTTGTACTGGGCGCAAGCACTGGCCGAGCAAAACGACGATGCTGCGCTCAAGGCGAAGTTCGCGCCGCTGGCCAAGGCATTGGGCGAGAACGAAGCGAAGATCGTGGGTGAGCTCAACGGCGCGCAGGGCAAGGCAGTGGACATCCATGGCTACTACCACCCGGATCTGTCCCTGGTAAGCAAGGCGATGCGGCCGAGCGACACGTTCAATCAGGCGTTGGCGGCGTTGTAAGCCATCATTGACGGCAAGAACAAAGGGGCCTGAAGGCCCCTTTTTTTGGGAGTTCACTAAACATAGTTCGCCATGAACAGGCATTAGAATCATGGCGGACGATCATCATGCGGGACTTCCGATCATGCGTGTCTCCCCGGCAATAGGATGCCTTGCTCTTCTAGTGGCAACGCAGGCGTGGGCGCAGTCGGCGCCGGTTTCTTCCAGCACGACGTCATCACATGCCAGCAGCACCGTGCTTCCAGCCGTCACGGTCACCGGCGAACAACCCGGTCCGGGCTTATGGAAAGTAAGCAAGGGCGATCACGTGCTGTGGGTGCTCGGAACCTTGACACCTTTGCCCCGCGGCATGGAATGGCGTTCCAAGGAGGTGGAGGATACCTTGGCGCATTCGCAGGAACTTTTGGAGGCGCCCAAGGCAGAGGTGAAAGTGGATGTGGGCTTCTTCGGGAAATTGTTCCTGATGCCATCGGTGTATAGCGCGCGCAAGAATCCTGGCGGCGCCACGTTGGAGCAGATCCTGCCTGCGCAAATGTATGCGCGCTGGGAACACGTGAAGCCGCAATATTTCGGCAATGACCGCCGCATCGAATCGTGGCGGCCGATCCTGGTGGCCATGGAGTTGTACAAGAAAGCTGTGGACAAGGCGGGTCTCACCAACCGCAACGACATAAACAAGCTGGTATTCACCCTGGCCGACAAGCATGGCGTGAAACGGGTGCCGGTGAAATACAAGCTGACAGTGGAACATCCGCGTGCGGCGCTGGACGCCATCAAGCAGACCAACCTGCACGACATCAGCTGTTTCAACCAGACGTTGAACACCGTGCAGAACGACATGCCCAGCCTGACCGAGCGCGCCAATGCCTGGTCGACCGGCGACATCCAGACGCTGCGCAGCTACGCGGTCAATGACCGTTACCAATCCTGTGTGATTGCGGTGCTCAATGCCGAATTCGCCGAGGAACTGGGTTTGCGCGACCTGCCCAAGCGCATGGAACAGTCATGGCTGCAGGCGGCGGAAGCAGCGCTGACGCACAACACGCAGACGTTTGCGTTATTGCCGATGGAGGAAGTACTGGCGCCGGATGGCTATCTGGCGCAGTTGCAGGCGCAGGGTTATACGGTCCAGGCACCGGAATAACGATCCATCGCAGGCTGGGATGAAATCCCAGCATCGCAATCCACAAAAGCCGCTGGGATTTCATCCCAGCCTACGTGGCTACGTACGAGGTTCAAAAGCTCGCGCTGGCGTCATTCAATGCAGCGATCTGCTCTGCCGTCAGCGAAAGCTCCACGGCGCCCGCCAGTTCGCGCCATTGCGCGGCGGACGTCGCACTGACAATCGGCGCGGTAATGCCGGGACGCGCAATCTGCCACGCCAACGCCACCTGCGACGGTGTCGCTTTGTGAGCGGCAGCCACTTCGTCCAACGTGGCCAGCACCTTCAGGCCTTGTGGCGTGAGGTACTTCTTTACCGCGCCGCTGCGTGCCTTGCTTTTCGCCAGATCGGCTTCGCCGCGGTATTTGCCGCTGAGGAAACCGCTGGCGAGCGCGTAATAGTTGATGACGCCGATATGCTGCTGGCGCACCAGCGGTTCCAGTTCCTGCTCGTAACCGATGCGGCTGACCAGGTTGTATTCGGGTTGCAGGCTTTCATAGCGCGGCAGCTTGTATTCGCTCGAAACCTTCAGAGCTTCGGCAAAGCGATCGGCGCTGTAATTGGAGGCGCCGATCGCGCGTACCTTGCCTTCCTCGATCAACCGCGCAAACGCACCCAATGTTTCGCTCAGTGGCACGGTGGCATCGTCCTCGTGCGCCTGGTACAAGTCGATATGATCGGTCTGCAACCGCTGCAGCGAGCTCTCAACCGCCTGGCGGATGTTGAGCGGCGACAGGCCGCGATGCTCTACCCATTTGGCGACCTTGGTGGCGATCAGCACTTTGTCGCGCTTGCCGCTGCGCTTGAGCCACTTGCCGATGATGGTTTCCGATTCACCGCCGCGGTTGCCCGGCACCCATGCCGAGTACACGTCGGCGGTATCGATCAGGTTGAGGCCGGCATCGACGAAAGCGTCCAGCACATCGAACGAACGTTGCTCATCCGCGCTCCAGCCGAACACATTGCCGCCCAGGGCAAGCGGAGCGACGGAAAGCGTGGAACGGCCCAATTGGCGCAGCTGCATGAAAACGATCCTCGGCAAAGAAAGAAAATCGGCCGCCTGGCGACGGCTGGCCATCTTTGCCGAGTTGGGTACGGGCCCGCGTTAATCAAGCACAGCAGGGAGCGTTATCGCGCGGCCTGGCGGGCAACGGAAGCTTCGCCACGTCGACCTCGACCTCTGCAGGCTTGGCCTCGCAACCGCATGGCGGCGCGTCGACATGCCACGTCAGATTGGACGGGGTGATATGGCCGTGAAGGAACAGCAAATCGACCCATGGCGAACGCATGGCAGCGGCTTCCTGATCAAGTGGGTAGGCGCAAAGTAATGGGGTAAGCCCACAAGAAAAAGCGATATATTCGCAAGCCAGAGTTGAGGGGCGTTCAACATGAGTCGGGTACCGCTCAGTCTTTTGCAGCAATTCGTGCAAGTGGCGCGCTTGGGTAATCTTTCGCGCGCGGCCGAGCAGGCCAACCTCACCGTGAGCGCATTGAGCCACCAAATGCGCCAGCTGGAAGAACGGCTGGAACGACGCCTGTTCGAACGTGGCCCACGCGGCGTCACCTTGACGGTGGAGGGTTGCAGCCTGCTTGAAGCGGTCGGCGAGCACTTCGATGGTATCGAACACGCGCTGGCACGTTACCGCGTGCGGCGCCACGATGCGCTGACCCTCAGCGCCAGCCCCGGCATCATTTCCAGCTGGCTGATGCCGCGTTTACCACGCTTGCTGGCCTCGCATCCGGAGCTGGAGCTCAATCTGCAATCCACCAACTTGCTGGTGAACTTCGAGCGCGAAGCCGTCGATGCAGCCGTGCGCTACGGCAAGGGCGAGTGGGAAGGCTTGCGTAGCGAATATCTGTTCGGCGAATGGATTGCGCCGGTGGCTGCGCCGGAGCTGGTCGAACGCATGGCTGGCGCCGATCCGCTGGACCTCACGCAATGGCCGCTGATCGGCGACCCTAATCGCAATAACCGCTGGATCGATTGGTTCGCGCACTACGGCGGCGAACCGCCGCATCGCTATATCGCCCACGTGGATACGATCGATGCGTTGCGCCAGGCTGCGTTGGAAGGCATCGGTGTGGCGCTTGGGCGCATGGTGACGACCAAGTCATGGATCGATGCGGGAAGGCTGGTAGTGCTGGGTGATCGCTATCTGCCGGTGCCGGAGGCGTATCACCTGGTGTATCCGCCGCGTTCGGAAGATCA
>NZ_DATEJY010000136.1:0-6406 GCF_035277725.1 Dyella sp.
TTCTGCCAATGCTGTTCGCTCTGCACCATTGCCGGGTACGACGTGGCACCCAGGCGATAGCGTGCATCGGTATGGGCGAACGTCTGCTGCGCGGCCTTTGACGCAATCTGCGCCGCTTGCAAGGTGTCAGCATCCTGATTCAAGGCGGTGAGCGTGTCAGCCACGTTCTGGAACGCATTCAGCACCGTTTGCTGATAGCTGGAAATCGACGCGTTGTAATCCTCAATCGCTGCCTTGCGCTTGGCGACCAATTCGCCGCCATGGAAGATCGGCTGCGTCAATGAAAGCCCTGCGCTCCACACCGAACCCGCACTGGTGAACAGGGTCGACGGTTTGAAGCCTTCCGTACCCAGCGTCGCGGACAACGAGATCTGCGGAAACAGATTCGCCGTCGCCACGCCGACCTGCGCGGATGCCGCATGCACTGCCGCTTCCGCAGCCAATACGTCCGGCCGCTGGCGCAACAGATCGGAAGGTACGCTGACAGGGACGTTTGCCGGCAGATGCAGGTCCGACAATTTGAGATTTGCCGGCGCCTGGTCCGGCGTGCGTCCCAGCAACACCGCCAACGCATGACGCGCTTTCTCGGCTTGCGCGCGCAAAGGCGGCAACGAGGTATCGATGCTCGCGGCTTGCTCGCGC
Source organism: Dyella sp. (assembly GCF_035277725.1). Classification (GTDB taxonomy): domain Bacteria; phylum Pseudomonadota; class Gammaproteobacteria; order Xanthomonadales; family Rhodanobacteraceae; genus Dyella_B. Next base: position 643 of record NZ_DATEJY010000136.1, read on the forward strand.
AGGCTCAGCACGTCGTCTTGCGACGCCGCACCGAGTGCGTGCTGACGTTCCGTGAGATCGGCTTGATCATGCGCAAGCCTGGAGAGCTGCTCGCTGGTCTCAACTTGTTCTTCCAGCGACGCAGCGTTGATCGCTGCCGTCACGATATTGGCCGCCAGCGCGCGCTTGGCCGCATCGAACTCGTAGGACTGCTGATCCACCTGCGCCGCGGTGGCTTCGATACCGTGCCGCGTCGCGCCGAACAGATCGAAGGTGTAGCTGAGCGAAAGCTGCCCGGCGTAGACGTCATACAGATTGGTCGGCGGCCCGAATCCCGGAAAACCCAACGCACGTTGCCGGCTGCTTTGTGCCTGACCATCCAGTTTCGGCAGCATGTTCGCGCCGATCTGCGCACGCAGCAGCTGGTGCGCCGCCTCCAACGTGTGCCTGGTCGCCGCCAGCGAAGGATTGTTGCGCAAGCCTTCTTCCACCCATGCATTGAGCGTGTCATTGCCGTATTCGCGCCACCACTGCGGTACGGCGCGATCACCCAGGCTGTAGTGTTGCGCGACGCCATCCACCTTCGCGGTATCCGCTGGCAATGGCGCGGCGGTGTAATGCGCCGGCGCAGGTGCAGCCGGCGGCTTGGCAGGCGGCGCGAAGGCGCATCCGGCCAAGGCCACGGCAGCAGCAAGTGCTGAGAGACGCCATGCGTACATCACGGTGTTTGCAGTCTTCATGTGGCAGCCTCCGGTTCCCGGGCGGGTTCATCGGCACGCACGCGGAACCAGGTCGCGTACAGCGCAGGCAGATAGAAAAGCGTAAGCACGGTGGCGACGGTGATGCCGCCCATCAGTGCGGTGGCCATCGGGCCGAAGAAGTTGCTGCGCAGTAGCGGAATCAGTGCAAGCACCGCCGCCGCAGCGGTGAGCGTGATGGGCCGGAAACGCCGCACCGTCGCACCGACGATGGCTTCCCAACGCGGATGACCAGCGCGGATATCCTGCTCGATCTGGTCCACCAGGATCACCGAGTTGCGCATGATGATGCCGAACATCGCAATCGTGCCCAGCATGGCGACGAAGCCATACGGCTGGTGCGCCACCAGCAACGCGACAATCACGCCGATCAAGCCCAGCGGCGCAGTCAACACCACCATGAAGGTGCGCCCCAGGCTTTGCAGCTGGATCATCAGCAACACCAAAACCGCCACCAGCAATACCGGCATCTGCACATTGACCGAACCCTGCGCCTTGCCATTCTGTTCGACCGAACCGCCCACTTCGACGCGATAACCCACCGGCAGATGCGCACGAATATCGGCAAGTTTCTTGTCGACGGCGTTGGTAACGTCCAGACCTTGCGCGCCGTTGCGCGTATCGGCCTGCACGGTGATGTTCGGCTGACGATCGCGCTCCCAGATCACGCCGTATTCCAGGCCGTAGCTCACATGGCCAAGCTGGGCGAGCGGAATGGCGGTGCCGCTGGCGGTGGGTATCGCCAGGCGTTCGATCTGATCGGGATGGATGCGATCGCCGCGTTCGCTGCGCAGGTCCACCGCAATCAATTTGTCGCGCTCACGGAACTGCGTCACCGTGGTGCCCGACAGATTCATGGCGAGGAAATCGGCGATATCTTTGGAAGTAAGGCCAAGCTGGCGTGCCTTGAACTGATCCACCTCGAAGCGCACGGAACGCTCGGCCGGCTCGTCCCAGTCGAATTGCACGTTGCTGGTGTCGGGGTTGGCGCGCATCACGCCGGCCACTTGTTCGGCAATGCCGCGCACGGTGGCAATGTCATCGCCTTCCACGCGAAATTGCACCGGAAAGCCGACCGGCGGCCCGTTCTCCAGGCGGCTGACGCGTGTACGCACGGCGCTGAAATCGCGCTTCAATTCGCCATCCAGGTAACTGGCCAGTGCTTCGCGTTGCTTGACGTCTTTGGCGGTGATCACGAACTGCGCAAAGTTGGGCTGGGCCAGTTGCTGATCCAGCGGCAGGTAGAAGCGCGGCGCGCCGCTGCCGACAAAGCTGACGTAGTTGGCGATGTCCTTGCGGCCTTTGAGGACCGCTTCAAAGCGCTGGGTTTCGCGCAATGTTGCCGCGTACGAGGCGCCTTCCGGCAGGCGCAGATCCACCAGCAATTCCGGCCGATCGGAGCTGGGAAAGAACTGCTTGGGCACCAGCCCGAAGCCAGCCAATGCGATCACGAACAGCGCGACCGTGGAGAGCAGCACCAGCCAGCGCTGGCGCAGGCAGAAATCCAGCCAGCCGCGAAAACGCCGATAGAACGTGGTGTCGTAGATTTCGATCTCTTCGCCGTCATGCACAGGTTGCACCGCTTTCGCGGCACGCGCCTCGTTCCAGCGCCGCGGCAGAAACCGCGCCCACCACTCCTGCCCCGGCTTGGCGCGCTGGTGATGCTCCGGCAGCATGTGATAGCCCAGCAGCGGAATCACGATCACCGCCGCCAGCCACGACACCAGCAAGGCAATGGCCGAGACTTCGAAAATCGAGCGCGTGTATTCGCCGGTACTCGACTTGGCCAACGCGATCGGCAGAAAGCCCGATACCGTCACCAGCGTGCCGGTCAACATCGGAAACGCGGTGCTGGTATAGGCGAATGCAGCCGCCTTCACACGGCCCCAGCCCTGCTCCAGCTTCACCGACATCATTTCCACCGCGATGATGGCGTCGTCCACCAGCAGGCCCAGCGCCAGCACCAGCGTACCCAGCGACACTTTGTGCAGCCCGATGCCGAACATGTCCATGCATAGCGCTGTCGCCGCCAGCACGAACGGAATGGAGATCACCACCACCATGCCGGTGCGGAAACCCAGGCTCAGCAGGCTCACCAGCAACACGATCGCCACCGCTTCGGCGACCGACTCCAGGAAGTCATCCACCGAGTGCGAGACGGCGTGCGGCATGCTGGTGACTTCGGTCAGTTTCAGACCCGCAGGCAGGCGCTTTTGCAAGTTGCCGACCTCGCCATCCAGTGCCTTGCCCAGATGCACCACATCCCCGCCCGGCTGCATGGTCACACCGATGCCCAATACCTGCTGCCCCATGAAGCGCATGGTCTGGCTGGGCGGGTCGTCGTAGCCGCGCCGTATGGTGGCGATATCGCCCAGGCGAAAGCTTTTGCCATTGATGTGCAGCAAGGTATTCGCCAAGGCATCCAGGTTGTCGAACTGCCCGCTTGGGCGCACGAACACGCGGTCATCGGCCGTGGTCAGCACGCCGGTGGATGCGACGGCGTTCTGATCGTTGATCGCCTGGCCGATCTGCTGCGGGCTGATGCCGAGCTTGGCCAGCGTCGCGTTCGTCACGTCGATGTAGATGTGCTGGTTCTGGTCACCGAAGTAATCGACCTTGCCCACGCCCGGCACGCGCAGCAGTTCGGCGCGCAATTGATCGGCATAGTCGTGCAGTTGTGCCGGCGTGTAACCATCACCTTCCAGCGCATAGATGTTGGTATAGACGTCGCCGAATTCATCGTTGAAGAACGGCCCTTGCACGCCTTGCGGCAATTGCGCGGCGATGTCGCCGACCTTTTTGCGCACCTGATACCAGGTCTCCGGCACCACAGCGGCCGGCGCCGAATCCTTGATGTTGAAGAAGATCAGCGATTCGCCGGGACGCGAATAACTGCGCAGAAAGTCGATATTCGGCGTTTCCTGCAGCTTGCGCCCGATGCGGTCGGTGACTTCTTCCTGCACTTGCTTGGCGGTGGCGCCGGGCCAGTAGGTCTGGATCACCATCACTTTGAAGGTGAACGGCGGATCTTCCGACTGCGACAGATTCTTGTACGACAGCAGGCCGAACAGCGCGATCAGGCCCATCAGGAAAAACACCAGCGACTGATGGCGCAAGGTCCACGCGGAAAGATTGAAGCGCTCCTCGTGGCTCATTGCGGCGCGTCCTCGGCGTGCGGCGGCGCGATCGGCGTGACTTTTTCGCCTACCGAAACGGTATGCACGCCTTGCATCACGATGCGCTCGCCCGCCTTCAGGCCATCGGCAAGCAGTACATCGCGTTCGTCGTAGCGCGCCACCGTCACCGGGCGCAGCGCGAGCTTGGAATCAGCAGGATTCACCACCCATACGGCGGGATGCTCGTCCTGGTGAAACAAGGCTGTGACCGGAATTTTCACCATGTTTTCTGCAGCGTGACCGGCTTGCAGCGACACATCCGCCGTCATGCCGAGTTGCAGCGTGGCGTCAGCATGGTCGACCGTGAGCTTGACCAGATACGTGTGCGACTGCGCATCGGCCGCGGGGGCGATTTCGCGCACGCGCGCGGTGTACGTGTGTGCAGGCAACGCGGGCAAGCTCACCGTGGCAGCCTGCCCGACGCTGATGCGGCCGACACGGCTTTCCGGCACGTCGACATACACCTCGCGCTCGCCCGCCTGCGCGAACCCGAACACTTGTTGCCCAGCCGCCAGCACCTGTCCCACCTCGGCCTGGCGGCTGGTGATGACACCGTCGTGATCGGCCACCAGCGTGGTGCTTTGCGCCAGCTTGTATTGCTGCCTGGCCTGGTCACGGCCGGCGAGTGCGGCGGCGTAGGTGTCCTGCGTCTGCTGCAGCTGCAGTTGGCTGATCAGGTTCTGCTTGAACTGCGCTTCATCGCGGTCGCGCTGCTGGGTGGCGAACAGCAGACGGTGTTCCGCCGCATCCAGCGCCGCCTTCGCATAGGTCAATTGCTGCGCCGGGTCGGCGGGATCGAGCTGGGCCAGCGGCTGGCCTTGTTTCACCGCCGTACCCGGATCGACGTAGCGCGCGGTCAACCGTCCCGCCATGCGGAACGACAGCGGCATTTCGTAGCGGGCATGCACTTCGCCGGGAAAACGGCCCGCCGCGGTGCCATCGGTGGCCTGCACCGGCATGGCGATCACCGGCACGGCGGCGTCCGCCTCGGGCGTTTTGCCACTGCAACCAGCCAATGAAATCAGGGAGATAGCTACCGCATACGGTAACCAGGCGCGCCGCGCCAGCATGCGCGGCTTGAAGAGAGGGGGACGGTTCACGGAAAGCTCCTGGGGAGTGGAGGGCTCAAGCAATACAGCTGCGGACTCTAATCCATGATCGAATTCAAATACAACTATGTATTTCGATACACGTGCCAGACGTCGTGGTACGATGCTGCATGCCACGCAAACGCCTTACCCGAGAAGAAAGTCGCGAACAAACCCGCCTGCGCCTGATGGAAGCTGCTGCGGCCGTGATCGCCAAAAAGGGACTGGCCGCGACCAGCGTCGAAGACATCGCCGGCCATGCGGGCTACACACGCGGTGCGTTCTATTCGAACTTCAAGGGCAAGACCGACCTGTTTCTCGAATTGCTCAGCCGCGATCACGACGATGCGCACGAGGAATTGCAGCAACTGCTGGATACCGATCTGCCCCGTGAAGAACTGCAGCAGCGGCTCGCGCAGTTCTACGGCCAGCTGTACCGGGATCACGCCAACTATGTGTTATGGGCCGAAGCACGGCTGCTCGCGGTGCGGGACGCCAAATTCCGCCACCGCCTGAATGCGTTGTGCCTGGAAAAGCGCGACCAGATCGCCTACTTCATTACCAAGTTCTGCGAGCGCATGGGGCTTGAAGTACCTGCACCCGCGCCCGATCTCGCACTGGCCATGATGGGCCTGATCGATGGCGTGCTTTATTTCAACATGAGCATGCCGGGTGAATTGCCCGATGCCGCCATCGAATCCGTGCTGAGCCTGATCTTCCGCGCAACGTTCTTCGGCGCGCAGGGCGGACGAGCGAAAAACCT
>NZ_DATEJY010000137.1:0-17291 GCF_035277725.1 Dyella sp.
TGCTGCTGGGTCTCTCCGGCGGTGTGGATTCCTCCGTGGTCGCTGCGCTCTTGCATCGTGCAATCGGTGACCAGCTCACCTGCGTGTTCGTCGACACCGGCCTGCTGCGCTTCAAGGAAGGCGACCAGGTGATGGCCACGATGGCCGAGCACATGGGCGTCAAGGTGATCCGCGTGAACGCCGCGGCGCGCTACTTCGAGGCACTGGAAGGCGTGGCCGACCCGGAGGCCAAGCGCAAGATCATCGGCCGCCTGTTCGTGGAGATCTTCGACGAGGAATCGGCCAAGGTCACCGCCGCTGGCAATGGCCAGGTGAAGTGGCTGGCGCAAGGCACGATTTATCCCGACGTGATCGAATCCGCCGGCAGCAAAACCGGCAAGGCACACGTCATCAAGAGCCATCACAACGTCGGCGGCCTGCCCGAGCACATGAAGCTCAAGCTGGTCGAACCGCTGCGCGAATTGTTCAAGGACGAAGTACGCCGCATCGGCGTCGAACTCGGCCTGCCGCGCGAAATGGTCTATCGCCATCCGTTTCCCGGTCCAGGCCTCGGCGTGCGCATCCTGGGCGAAGTAAAACCCGAATACGCCGAACTGCTGGCTCGTGCCGATGCCATCTTTATCGAGGAACTGCGCAAGGACGATCTCTACGACCAGGTCAGCCAAGCGTTTGCCGTGTTCCTGCCGGTGAAATCGGTGGGTGTAGTGGGCGACGCGCGCGCATACGAATGGGTGATCGCGCTGCGTGCGGTTGAAACCATCGATTTCATGACCGCGCATTGGGCGCATCTGCCGTATGACTTCCTTGGCAAGGTTTCCAACCGCATCATCAATGAGCTGCGCGGGGTTTCGCGCGTGGTATATGACATCAGCGGCAAGCCGCCGGCTACGATCGAATGGGAGTAATTTTCCGGGCGCATCAGTGATAGGCCACCGGTTCTGTAGCGAGTGTTCTTCTCACTGTGGTTCCGCATTGATTTGCCAAGGGGAGAGATGAATGGAGTTGCCGGAAGAGCAAGCCAGGGATCAGATCGACCGCTGCTCGCCGATGCTGGCTGGGTGTTGCAAGGTCGAAATGAACTACGGGTCTACGACTACGCATCAACATTCACAAGACGCTCAAAACGAAACGCCTGGAACACGGCGACTTTGATGATTTCATTCGCTGCTATCAAGAGCGTAAGGAGACCGAACGCTTCCGCCATTTTGCTTACGATGAACTGACCCAGCGCGACAAGCTGAATCCGGCTGTTTCTGGCTCAAAGACGATAGCTTGGAAGATATCGATAGCCTGCCGAGCCGGAGGTGTTGGTGGCTGAGATCGTCGAGAACTTGGAGGCTGCGCTGGAGCAGTTCCGCAATGTGTGTGCGGAGCTTGGGAACGAGGATGATGCCTGACGATAAGACGCTCAACTCAATGGACAGGGTTATATGGTTTCCATCTACGTCAACGGTGAAAACAGGGCCGGCCAGTTCGTCAACTGGGAAATATTCGATCATCACGGCAGATTGAAGCTTAAGCTCCATTTTCGATCGGGCAAGTCGTACACAACCTCGCTTGATGCTTGCAAAGTTATTCCGAGCAGAACGGTGGAAGGGGCGCTTTGCACGGAAAAAGGGAGCGCGGTGTTCCGCACTGTTGAAGAGGCGACCATCTACGGCGAAAGGTATGTTGTCGTTCGATATTGCGATGAACAGAAGCCCTCAGTCAGGAGCTTGGACGATATCGAATTCGCTCCGGAAGCAAGCCTGAAGGAAAATTCGGTATTTCGCTATTTCGTTGATGTGGCAAAAGCCCGGGTCGGCGAGGATACGTCGCAAAGTCGTTCCATCGCTGGCAACGTACTCAAACAACTGGAAAAGCTGTTACCACACGCGGATACCGCGCTGTATGCCTATTGCACGGGAACGAATCAGACACGGGACGTGTCGGGAAGTTTTATCTATCCCTTCGGTGTCAACGAAAGCCAGCTCAGGGCGGTGGAGCGGGCCTTTGCCTCGCAAGTCAGCTTGATCGAAGGTCCTCCTGGTACGGGAAAGACACAAACGATCTTGAATATCGTCGCCAACATCGTGCTGCGCGGTAAAACTATCGCGATTCTGTCCAATAACAATGCCGCGGTAGAAAACGTCTACGAAAAACTAGGCAAGGCTGGGTTGGACTATCTAGTCGCCAAGCTTGGCAATAGCGAAAATCGACAGGAATTCTTTGCCGCCACGCCGGTGATGCCAGCGAATGCGCCTGCAACGGCTCCTACCATGCAGCAGGTCCAGGTTGTTCTGCAGACATTGAAGCAGCTACTACATGCTCAGAATGCAGTGGCGCGGCTACAGGCCGAGATTGATGAACTGACCATTGAGCAGCGATACCTTCTGCAATGGCAGCGCGAGAATGGGGTAGTGGCACCTGTTGCCCTCGACAACTATCGGCTGTCCCCTCGCAAAACCGCGGACCTGATGGCTTATCTGACCTATCTTGCCGAGCGTCGCATCAGGTTCAAGGACAGGGTCGAGCTGCTGCTCAATTTTAAAATCTTGCGTGCCAAACCTTACGCCGATGAGGGGAAGCGCAAGGGCCTGATCTATGCCTTGCAGCTCCACTTTTATGAGAAAGCGCTACAGGAAAAGAACGCGGCATTGACCGCTTATCGCCAAGAACTGACGCGAGGTAACTTCGAAGCGCTGCTAAAAGAGCTGGCCATCTGTTCGATGGCCTATCTGAAGCATCATCTCCAGCAACACGTGCCTCCCCAGGAGGCCTTCGACAAGGACAATTATCGCAAGCACGAAAAGTTTAGTGCGTTCGTAAGGCGCTACCCGATTATCGGTAGCAGCACGCATTCCATCGTCAATTCGATGGCCGGAGGTGCGATCCTGGACTATGTCATCATCGACGAAGCCTCGCAGCAGGACATTGTGCCGGGGATATTGGCGCTAGGTTGCGCCAGAAACTTGATCATCGTCGGCGACAGAAAGCAGCTTCCGCACATTCCGGCGAAACTGGATATAGCCCCGCCTGCTCAATTTTATGACTGCGACAAATACAGCTTGCTCGAGTCATGTCTTCAAGTTTTCAAGGGTTCGATCCCGGTAACGCTGCTGAAAGAGCATTACCGCTGCCATCCCAAAATCATCCAGTTTTGCAATCAGCAGTTTTATGACAATCAGCTTATCCCGATGACCAGGGACGCTGGCGAGAAGGCGTTGAAGTTAATCGTCACTGCCAAAGGAAACCACGCCCGAAACTACTCGAACCTGAGGGAGCTGGAGTCATTGCTCGAAACGCTCAACTGGGATGGGGAGAGCGAGTGGGACAGTGAAAATAGCAGGGGATTCATAGCGCCTTACAAGGCCCAGGTCACTCTTTCGCAAACGCACCTGTCAGCCGAATTTGTCAAAGACACCGTGCACAAGTTTCAGGGCCGAGAGTGCGACGAAATTATCTTTTCCACTGTGTTGGACAAAAAGCAAAGCAGCCAGCGAAGCCTGGGCTTCGTAGATGATCCTCACTTGGTCAACGTGGCGGTATCGAGAGCCAGGAATTCATTTACTTTAGTAACGGGCGATGATGTTTTTGCCGGGAATAATGGTCACATTGCTGCATTGGTGCGTTACATCGAATATTACGCCGATGAAGAGCAGATCCATCATGCCAATGTAGTCTCGGCCTTTGACCTGCTCTACAAGGAATACGATCAATCTCTGGAAAGGCTCAATGCCAGGTTGCGCGCCAGCGACTCCATATACAAATCCGAGCAGATCGTAGCGCAGATATTGCGTGACACGTTGTCTCAGGAGGCTTATAGAGCAATGAAGTTCCACCCTCAGGTTCGCCTGAATCAAGTGGCTTCATCGACGAACGAGGCGTTGACGCCGGCAGAACGGAACTTTATGGAAGCCAGCTCCAGTTGCGATTTTGTGCTTTATTTTAAGGTTGGAAAAAGGCCGTTCGGTGTGATCGAAGTTGATGGCGGGTTCCACGACACGATGCGGCAGGCCCAGCGAGATGCATTGAAAGACAGTATTCTGAAGAAAAGCGAGATTTCCTTGCTACGGTTGCGAACCGTTGAGAGTCATATAGAAGAAAAGATCGCCAATTTTTTGGCCCAATGGACAAGCAGCACTTCAAGCGCTTGAGGGGGATGGGGCTTGCTGGTTTCTATCGTACTGTTCTGACCAGACAATGTATCAGCCAGTCCCTTTGTATCGTCTGCTCACGCAGGCCAGTGAGCCGCCAAATCAAACGACAGTTGCCGATGGTGTCGAATCGAAAGCAAATACACCGTATCCGTGATCTTCGCGTATAGCATCAGATAATGCGTCATCACATACTCGCGTAGCTCGCCGTCTTTGGCGATAGCGTCGAGTTGTCTGGTCAAGCGATCAATGCCATTGCTCACTTCCACGGAGCGAGCAGGTCGTTCGAGGAATAAGCGCCCCATATCTGGATAGAGCTCCAGATTCGGAATGACGATATCCGTCAGCTCGTCCAGCAGCGCATCAAATGTCAGTGGGGTCCCGGCTTCCAATAGGAATGCCTCGACTTCTTCAAGGTTGCGCTCGAAGTTGGCAGTGAGTTTGACGTGGTAGCGGGCTGTCACGGGGCGAATCGGCATGGTCAGCGCGCGGTCTTGGCAGCACGGCGGCGCTTGATGTCAGACAGAGAACTTTGGGCGTCTTTTAGGTTGTTTGCAGCTATGTCGGCCAAGCCCTTGCTGGCGTCGTCAATCAGCAGCAAGTGGATGTGCTCGCGCTCTAGCTGGTGGTAATAATCCAGCCGCTGAGCGTCGATGATGGCGACGTAGCTTTCACCGTTTTTCGTGACGATTTTTTCGGCACCGGCCTTCACCTGGTCCGCTAGTTCGGACAGATTGGCCCTGGCTTGGGATAGCGAGATCACGTCGCTGGACGAAATGGCCATGGTTGCTCCTAGTTTGTACAACTTAACGTACACAATAACTCAAATTATGCAGTGGCGTGAGGTTGAGGTTGGTTGCTGGTATGAAGTACGGTTCGAGATAAGAGTCAATATTCTTTCCTTTTTTGCCATTCGGGGGAGTAATATTGTTCTTATGGCCAAGAAGACCGCCCCTTTGCTGCCCGCCACCGAGCTGCGCTTGCGGCAGCTCGGCAAGCGCCTGCGCCTGGCGCGGTTACGCCGGCACCTGACCGGCAAGCAGGTGGCCGAGCGGGCTGGTATGACGCCAGTGACCTTGCGCAGCCTCGAAAAAGGAAGCTCCGGGGTCACGATGGGTGCCTATCTGGCGGTAATGCAGGTGTTGGGGGCGGAGCAGGCTCTCGATCTTCTGCTCAAGGACGATCCCCTCGGCCGGGATTTGCAGGATGCGGCACTGACCCGGCGCCCTCGGCGTGCCAAGCCGGGGGCAGCCACTGTATCGCGCGTAGCCACGTCATGGTCATCGTCGAACACTCCGGCAAAAAGCGAACAGGCGACGACCACCGCTGCAGACTGGGCAGCAGACGACACCTTCATCAGCGCGGACAGCCTGGCTGCACTTATCAAGCCATCCGTGCCAGATGGGAAGGGACGGAAGCGATGAGCGATGCATTCATCGCGGTCTACGGCGATTGGCATGGGCTGGCTGAACCCCTGCGCCTGGGCCGTCTCTATATCCATCGCACGGCGGCGCGTGAGGTCTTCGATTTCGAGTTCGACGAAGCGGTACTGAAGCGCCTCGATCTGGCCGGACTCAAGCTCGATCCGCGCCTCGGCTGGTATGCAGGCCGCCAATATCCGCCACAGGGACAAGAGACTTTCGGCGCATTGGCCGACGCCAGCCCGGATCGATGGGGCCGGTTGCTCATGCGCCGGCGCCTGGAGCGCGCGCAGCGTGCCGGTGTGGTTGATCGCAACGCGCCGCTTTTCGAGTCGGACTATTTGCTGGGCGTGCATGACATGTACCGCGTCGGTGCACTGCGCTTCCGGCGCAACGATCAGGGGGACTTCCTGGATGATCAGCACGACGTGGCTGCGCCGTCCTTCGTGCAACTGCGTGCATTGGAAGCCGCGAGCCTGGCGCTGGAACGCGACGAACACAACACGGCCAGCGAAGCTGACCAATGGTTGCGCATGTTGATCGCTCCCGGTGGTTCATTGGGTGGTGCGCGCCCCAAGGCCAGCGTGATCGATCCAAGCGGACATTTGTGGATCGCCAAATTCCCAAGTGTCCGGGATGAGCACGACGTTGGCGCCTGGGAAATGGTGGTCTACACGCTGGCCAAGGCCTGCGGTCTGAATGTGCCCGAAGCGCTGGTGCGCCGCTTCGGTAGCGCGCACCATACTTTTCTGGTCAAGCGTTTCGACCGTAACTCGCAGGGCCAAAGGCAACATTTTGCTTCCGCGATGAACCTTACCGGCCATCAAGATGGCGACGATGCCTCCACCGGGGCCAGCTATCTGGACATAGCTCAAGTGTTGATGACCGATGGCGCGAACACCGCTGCCGATCTACGCGAATTGTGGTCGCGCATCGTTTTCAATCTGCTGGTTTCCAACACCGACGATCATCTGCGCAATCATGGCTTCTTGCTGGAGCCGGGTAGGGGCTGGGTGCTTTCTCCCGCATTCGACATCAATCCAGTGCCGCAAGGGCATGGGCTCAAGCTCAATATCAGCGAAAACGACAATGCTATGGATCTGGAATTGGCGCGTTCTGTAGCACCGTATTTTCGGGTGTCTATTGCTGATGCGAACGACATCATTGAAGGGCAGAAGCAGGTTGTTTCACAGTGGCAAATCATAGCCGATTCGCTAGGCATAACTGCTCAGGAACAACGGCGTCTCGCCAGTGCGTTCTCGATGTCTGGGCAGGGTGAATAGATCGATTAGATTTTCGATTCGCTATTTCCCAGCTTCTTTTGTTTTTTTGACGTCTGGTTGCTGATGGATACCCGCAGGCCGGCCATTGATGGCTTGCCGGAAGAAAAACACCCAATCATCAGTGCGCACATGGCGTGCGTACATGACTCACAAGAGGCGGCAGCGGCACGCCATTACCGCACACCTTGGCCTCGCGCGAGACTTGAGCAAACGAAGCTAAAATGGCGGCACGCCACACCAAGCCGCGCCCATGTCTGAAACCCCCACCATCGACAACACATCGCCACACTTCACACCCGAAGACGAAACTTACATGCGCCGCGCGCTGCAGCTCGCCGAGCATGCGCGTGACGCCGAAAACGAAGTGCCGGTCGGCGCCGTGCTGGTACAGGACGGGCAGATCGTCGGCCTGGGCTGGAATCGCAACATCACCCTGCACGATCCGACTGCGCATGCGGAAATCATGGCCTTGCGCGCGGCGGGGGAGAAACTGGCGAATTACCGCATCGTCGGCGCCACGCTTTACGTTACTTTGGAACCATGCGCGATGTGTTCCATGGCACTCGTGCACGCCCGCGTGGGGCGCGTCGTTTACGGCACTACCGATCCCAAGACCGGCGCGGCCGGCAGCGTGTTCGATACGTTGATTTCCGAGCGTCACAATCACCGCATTCAAGTGCAAGGTGGCTTGTTGGCGGAGGAGTCGGCTGCGCTGCTGCGCGATTTCTTCCGCGCGCGCCGTTGACGCCTGTGTAGGTTGGGGTGCGAACCCCAACATGGCGGCGTGCAGCATGGCGATGTTGGGGTTCGCACCCCAACCTACAGAAAGGCCAAGGCTTCCGCGCATGGCTGCGCTACTTTCAGGGTGAGCAGCGGATCAGCGCGCGTGCGTCCCAGGTTGACGGCGGCAATCGGCTTGCCGGCCTTGGCGGCGGCATGCGCGAAGCGGTAGCCGGAAAACACCATCAACGATGAGCCGACCACCAGCACCGCATCGGCGGCTTCCAATGCTTGCATGGCTGTTCCCACGCGAACGCGCGGTACGTTCTCGCCGAAGAACACCACGTCCGGCTTCAGCACGCCGCCGCAGTGCGGGCAGGGCGGCACGACGAAGCTGCTGAAATCATGGCCGTCGAGATCGGCGTCGCCGTCCGGAGCGTCGATCGCGTCGAGCGCGGCCCATGCCGGGTTGAGTTGCAGCAAGGTCTGTTGCAAGGCGTGGCGCGGCGAGCGCGCCTCGCAACCCATGCAGCGCACCGTATCCAGCCGCCCATGCAGATCCACCACCTGGCGATTTCCTGCCCGCTGATGCAAGCCATCCACGTTCTGCGTAAGCAGCAGTTCCAGCTTGCCCAGCTCTTCCAGGCGCGCCAGCGCGCGATGCGTGGGATTGGGCAGGGCTTTGCCGAAGCGTCGCCAACCCACCAGGCTGCGCGCCCAGTATCGCTTGCGGGTCAGTTCCTCGCCCATAAAGGCCTGATAGGTCACCGGCTGGGAGCGTTTCCAGCCGCCATCGGCATCGCGGTAATCCGGAATGCCCGAATCCGTGCTGCAGCCGGCACCGGTCAACACGAACAAACGGCGATGCTGGTCGACGAAGCTCTGCAGTTCGTCGCCACTCCCGGTCTGGGGCATCGCTTCTGCCAGCGTCATGATTATCTCTGTGTGTAAGGACTGCCAAGAAATGGGGCGTCGGGAGCATTAACGCAAGCGAAAGCTGCCTGGCCGCCTCGAAACATGTTCCATACGGTCCTGTTTGCAAGGTGTAAAATCCAACCCAAGTCGGGCCAGGTTGGCGATTTGCCTATCGCAGCCATGGCCGACGCCGCGAAGAAAACAATGCGTTCGGTAGGGTTCTGTCCCGAAGGAGGCATCATGTTTTCGCATATCCTGGTTCCCACCGATGGCTCCGACCAAGCCATGCATGCTGCGCAAGTCGGTATCGAGTTGGCGCATACGCTGGGTGCGCGCATCTACGCCTTTCACGTCCTGGCGCCGCTTGCCGCGGTGGCGTATTTCTCCGATGTCATTCGCCATGCGGAGGATTCGCATGCAGAGCGCGCGGTGACGCGTGCGCAGCAGCGGTTGGCGGACATCGAAGCGATGGCCAGCAACGCAGGTGTGGAGTGCCACGGCGGTTATGCGTTCGATCGGCGACCCTACGTGGCCATCGTGGGTGCGGCCAAGATGCAGCACTGTGATCTGATCGTGATGAGCATGCATGGCTATGCCACGCTGGATCGCATGTTGCTGGGGAGTGAAACGAACCGGGTATTAGGGTGCTGTGATATTCCCGTGCTGGTGTGTCATTGAGTGCATGACGCACTCGGTTCGGCTTTCGACCAGTTTGCCGATTTCGACTTCAACTCTCGGCGTAATGCCAATACCTTGGCCGAATCCGGCAACGCTTCCACGGCGCCCAGGAAGATCTGGAAATCCTGGCGCCAGCCGAGCTGGTCGGTCAGCGTGGAAAGGTGTTTGGCCTGGTCGCCATAGCGCTGAGTGCGTGCTTTCTTCATGCCCGCCATGCGACGCGCCTTGCGCACGAAGTCGAACTGATAACGCAGCTTTCGTGCGCGCCGCCGCCAACGATGCGATGCAGGCGGTGTACGTAACGCAAGCCCTTTCTTGTGTGCCTTTTTGACGCGCCGCTTGCTGCGCTTGAGGGTTTGCCTGGCCGATGAGGGCCGGATGTCCTGCCATGGCAGCGCCTGGATAGCGGCCGTGATGCGCTGTGCTTCGGCGCGGCGGTGGCGCCAATGCGGATCCTGCTTGAGCGCGGCGTCGATCATCTGCTCGCAGCGCTGTTCAAGCGCCGCAAGCACCTCTGGCGTTACCGACCTTGCGTGGGCCGTCGCCAGCAGTTTCGCCGTGCGCGCCGCGATATAGGCATCGCGCATCGGCCCAAGGCTGCGCGCCAGTTCCTGCAAGCCATGATCCGCCGTGTCAATCGGCCGCCCAGGTGGTAGCAAGGGCAGGATGCTGCGCAGGCGGCGGCAGGATTTGCGTGCCTCATGGATGCCTTCCTGCCGTTGCTTGCGCATGCCCAGCGCGCGCAGCAATCGCCGGCACTCCCGCGCGGCGAGAGTCCCCAAGGCCGAGCCGATGGTTGGCAGATTGTCGCGCTTGGCCTTGCTGATCATCCCAGACCTGCCCCGGGAGTAAGCCTGAGCTTGCTGCTCAGGCAGCCATCATAGATCGCCGTTGACCTTGCCGGCAGAGGTCGGAGGCGGCAGGTTGCTGCAGCCAGGGTAGGTAGGATCGGGCCACACATCCCAATTGGACTTGGTGACGGGTGCATCGCAGGTCAAGCGGTGCACGGCCAGGAAGTCCTGTCGCACGGGGTAGTTGCGGTCTTTCGGATCCCAGCGCTGGATGGCGTAGACATCCACCTGATACGCAGGCTGGGTCGGGCTTGTGTACGTGGTGAGGTATTGCACCACGACGCGATCGCCAAGCGTTGCGGCGTTTTGCCTGCTCAGGTGTATGTCCGGCGTCGTCGGTGGCGCCACATGGGTGCTGGAAGCGGCCGCAGGGATCGCGAGATAGACGTAAGCTCCCGGCACTTCGATCCATCTCAGCAGTCGCGGCTGGTATTCGATAAATTGCTGCACCAACACCCGCCGCGGCGCCACGCCCGGTTGGCGCGCAAGATCCAGGGCGATCTTCAGCGCGGATGTTTCATCGAGATCGTGGATACCCCAGGCCAGCAGGCTGCAGCCGCCGATATCGGCATTGGCGGCGCGCGATGCGAGCAACGGCGGCAGTTCCGCCATGGGGTGACGCGCAGCCAATTCGCCCGGCATGTACGTGTGAATCGGTGTGCCCGGTGGCATGTAGTAACCGAAGAAATCATTCGCGGCGAGTGCGCGGAAGTAGGGCGAGGCATGGCCGAAACGATACGGCAGGATCGCCGGCACAAGCTGCCCTGCGCAGCCAGGCAATTGCGAAATGTATTGCGCCGACGCGCGCCAGTCCTCGCGCCGCGGCAATTCGCGCCCGGGCAATCGATGCAGATAACTGGCAACCATCAACATGCCAAGCACGGCAACGATGGCACTGCCGCGTGTGTAGCCTCGCGGGCCGGCGGCATCGTAGAGACGCCCCATCAGCAACCATGCAAACGGCGTGCAGGTAAGCAGGTTGCGATCCGAAAACGACGGCGCGACAGCCAGCGATACGCCAATACCGCAAACGATCACGCCGATAAGCACCAGCGCCGCCAGGCCGGTAGCCCAGCGCGTGTCCCGCCCGTCATTGACGAAAGCGGTATCGCCGAGCGCCTTCTGCCGGATGCCGAACAAAATCAGCAGTACGGTCACGATGATGACTTGTCGTTGCATCAGACCGTAGAACGCATAACGGATCTGTTGCTTGAAGAAGCCGACGCTGTTGTCGAACCACAATCCCTGCAGATCCATTTCCGAGGAATGGATCATCATCCGGTAATACGTCACATTGAAGGCGAGTATCACCAGACCAGTAACAACCAGTGCAGCACGGATGCGCCACGACGGCAGGCTGAGCAACAGAAACAGCAGCACCATGCCAGTGGCCAGCAACAGATAAGCGTGCGTGAGACTGGCGATCAAACCCAGCAGGCTCAGCGCCAACCAATGGGCAAGCGGAAAGTCCGTGCGCGTCTGCACGCGGCGGCGAAAAGCAATCGCCAAGGACAGAAGGCCGGCCGACAACGCAAAACACAAGGCGTAGCTGCGTGCATTCTGCGATTGCTCGAACCAGAACTCGGAAACCCCGGCAACCGCGCAAGCGAAGGCGATTGCCGTGCGACTCAGTACGCGCCGCGTACCAAATGCAAAAATCAAAAGAGATGCAACGGCAAACACCGCGCTAGGCAGGCGCAAGGCAATGTCCGACAAGCCGGCCAAACGCGTCCACGCGTACAGCGCGAAGTAATACAGCGGCGGATGCGTGTCGGTGAGTGCGCGGCGAAATACTTCGCCCAAGCCATCGTTGTGGTGGATCAGGAAAACCGTGAACAGTTCATCGATCCATAAACTGCTGGCGGACAGGCCCACAAAGGCGCCAATGCAAGCAACGAGCGCAATCGAACCATAGGCAACAGCCTGCCAGCGGGCCGGTGCCCGCAACTCACGATTCACGCACGCGCCCCTGCATTGGCCCCAAAGTAGTAACGGGATTCTGCCAGCAACACCCCAGCCAGAACAGCGATGCCCCACGCACAATGCGCCATGCATAGCGCCAGGGCGAAACCTGCGTTCAAAGGCACATCGCTCCATCGACCCAGGCAGAACGCCAGCCATTGGCGATGCAGCTCATGCGCGTTGCCGGGGCGGCGCGAGCGCGGGGTCATCAGCAGGTTTACCGCAAAGCGGCCGGCAAGGGCCGCGCCCACCGATAACAGCATGGCCAGCCATAGCGGCATTGCCAGACGCAGCAACAAGCTCAGCGCCAACCATTGCGCGCACAGCGCGCTGATGGCCGCCATGCCATGCATCAAGGCTGCTGCGGTGAAGCGCCCCCGCGTGCGCTTTTCGATCAGCAGCGCGACCAGGTCGATCACCACGCGCGTATCGAGTTTGGATTCCCCACCCGCGCGGGCACGCAGCAGCGTGGGAACTTGCGCGGTTTGCGGCTTTCTTGCGCCGGAAGCCACCACGTCGATCAGTATCTTGAAACCCAGGCCGGACAAATGGCGGCGCACTTGCACATACCAGTCACGCGTCATCGCAAAACAGCCGCTCAATGGATCGGCCAATGGCACGCCCAGCATGGCATCGGTAAGCCAGGTGCCGGTGCGGCTCAATCGATGCCGCAGCCCATGCAGGCCGGAGCGGGAATCGTCCAGATAGCGGCTGGCGACAGCCACGTCGATATCGGGGTTGGCGAGTTTCTCGACCAGTGTCCTGATCAGTGCCGGATCATGCTGTCCATCGCCATCCATGATCGCCAGGATGCGGCCCTTCGCGACATCCCAGCCATTGATCGCCGCCGATGACAAACCGCTCGCCTTATAACGGCGCACGAGGCGGACCTGTGCATGCTCGGTGGCATAGGCGTCCACCACCTCAGCGGTGCGGTAATCGGCCGAATCATCCACCACGATGATTTCGTGGCTGATGCCCATCAAATGCTCACCGAGCTCGCTCAGTACACCACCAATAGCTTCATGCTCGTCCAAGGTGCAAATGACGAGGGAAAGGGTAGGTGCTTCCTGCGGAACAGTCTCTACTGAGGGGGTGCGGATTTCAGGTACCGCTTTGACCGCTTGAACGAGCAATGTGTCCACGCGTTATGCCGCCATAAGAAGCTGACGAAAGGTAAACGTACAGGCCGACGCCTTGTTGACCGTGGCGACGCGACGTGTGTCCTGTACGGATCCCCCGTTCGGCGGCGCGGTATGGCTATCGCACGCCGATTGTGAAGCAGGATGCTGGCAGAAAAGCCTTGAGCGGGCCTATCTTCACAATTAATCCTTAGTGTTTTCAGCTCGGAAATGCGATGTGGATCGCAGGTTTTTGAGCGTGCGAGTGGCGCATAGGCTGGGATGAAATCCCAGCTTTGTCATCGTTCCCGATGCTGGGATTTCCATCCCAGCCTGCGAATATCAGCGTTTCTGGCCAACGTTAAACAACTGAAACTCGCGAATGCGCGCCGTGCAAGCACTCGAAAGAATATTCAGGCGTACCTTGGTAGCAGTCACCGGCGCAAAGCGATCGATCTTCATATGGCCGATCGCCTGGGCACTGGCGATGGCCTTCCAGGCGCCATTCACCCATGCTTCCACGGCATATTTCTGTACGCACTGGCCATCGTTCAACCACTCCATCGTGAGCGCATGATCGAACGTGATGGGCTGTGAGAAATTCGCTTCGAGCACCGCGTTGTGCGAACCTTCCGGCGCCGACCAGAACGTATCTTGATCACCATCCAGTGCGGCGCTGGTATTTGCATCCGTGAATGCATGTTTGCGCGCGAGATCTTTGTCCGCACCATAGCGCGCTTGCAACGCCTCGCCGAATTCCTTCAGCCGCTTGACGTCGGCATCCGGCAACAAGCCATGGCGATTCGGCGCTAGGCCAAGCATCAACTGCCCACCCAGACCCACGCTGTTTTCCCAGATATCCATCAGCTCATCGACGCTCTTGAGTGTCGTGTCGCTATCCGGATGCCAGAACCACTGCAGCTTGTGCAGTGGCGTATCCACTTCCACCGGGCGCCAGCGCAAGTCGCCGTGGCGATCGATCACGTTCCAGTTTTCGCCATGGATATGGCCATCTTCCTGGCCTACCCAGCGAACGTCGCCGTAACCGAATAGCGCGACGTCGGCGAATACCATGGTGTTCGATTGATAGGTGCGCAGCTCCTCCAGGTATTTCTTGAAATCGTACACGTGGCCCGCGCTGCCGGCGCCATCCAGCCACCATTCCACCAGTGGGCCGTAACCCTGCACGAGTTCGTCCATCTCCGCCATGTAGAACTTGTCGTAGGCAGCCGAATCCTTGTAACGCGGTTCGTGGCGATCCCATGGCGACAGATAGACGCCAAATGCCATGCCTTCCTTGCGCACGGCGTCGGAGGTCATTTTCACCAGGTCGCCTTTGCCGCCCAGCCAGGGGCTGTTCTTCACCGAATAATCGGTTTGCGCGGTGGGCCATAAAGCGAAACCATCATGATGCTTGGCGACCAGCACCAGGTATTTCGCACCCGCGGATTTGGCTGCACGCGCCCATTGATCCGGATCGACGTGATCGGGATTGAAGACGTTCGGATCGGCCGTGCCGTCGCCCCATTCGCGATCCAGAAACGTATTGGTGCCGAAATGCACGATCACGCCGAATTCCAGATCCTGCCAATGCGTCTGCTGCGGCGAGGGTTTTACGTCGGCAAAGTTTTGCGCCGCGGCGCTACCGGCGAGGAGGGTGGCGGCCATCGCGGCGGCCAGCAAAACGCTACGGCGTATCTGCATGGTTTCAGTACTCGCTTTCAGGTGGTGCGTGGGGAACCGAACTGCAAGGCTTCGGAAATCTCACGGGTGGCGTGGAGCAGGGCGGCGATCACGTCGTCCATGCGTTGCGAAGCGTTTTGCTGTTCGATGTAGGGAATGGTCAGTGCGCACACGGCGCTGCCGTGTTGAAGCACTGGTGCGGAAAGGTCGGTAACGGCGTCCACCACGTGGCTGCGTTCGCAGGCATACCCGCGCGTGCGCAACTGATTCACCAGACGCATCAGTTTTTTGCGATCCAGGTTCGGTTCGAAGCGCGTGATCAGGTCCAGCCAACGCTCGCGGGTCTGTTCTTCTTGAAAGGCCAGCAGCACGTGGCCGGAGGTGGATTGCGACATCGGGCGGCGATGGCCCACGCGCACCACCAGGGCGACTTCTCCGGGCGGATCGACGCGCGCCACCACCACGATCTGCTCGCCGGAGGGCACCACCAGATGGCAGGCCTGGCCGCAGGTATCCGCCAGGTGGTGCATCACTGGCATGGCGGTTTCGATGGCGCTTTTCACCGGCGGCTGCTCCATGCCGAGGCGGAACAGGCGTGGGGTAACGGAGTAACCCACGTCGCCTTCGCCGCGCGCGATGTAGTCGCGTTCTTCCAACACCTGCAGCATGCGGAAGATTTCGCCGCGGGAACGCCCCACACCCTCGGAAATTTCTGCGATGCTCAGCGGGCGGCTCGATCCAGCCAGCAGCTCCAGGATATCCAACCCTTTGTCGAGCGCCGGGGCGCGATACTTGGGTGTTTGAGTAGCCATGACTCTCCCCTTGTTCGATTTATTCACATCGCGCCATCTTGCCCAAAATCCGACCCATGTTGCAGCGCGACTTGTGCTATCTATGAATAACCGTTTCATATTTGCACAAATGAGCAGGGTCGTCACCCCGGGGACCTGCCCAAACGTGTAGGAGAACCAGGTGGAAGCGCGAACCATGACCGAAGACGCCCCCGTGCCAGCAGCCACCGATGCATCGCAAGCAGGCCGCATCTGGCTGCCGCTGGTGTTGATCGTCAGCCTGTTTTTCCTGTGGGGCGGCGCCAACAACCTCAATGACGTACTGATCGCGCAATTCAAGAAAGCCTTCGTGCTCAGCGACTTCGAGGCTGGATTGGTGCAGAGCGCGTTCTACCTTGGCTACTTCCTCATTGCCATGCCGGCCGGCATGTTTATGCGCCGCTTCGGCTACAAGAGTGCGGTGGTTTTCGGGCTCATGCTGTATGGCATCGGTGCGTTGCTGTTCTGGCCGGCGGCGGAAAAGGCCACCTATGGCATGTTCCTGTTTGCGTTGTTCGTGATCGCCAGCGGCCTGGCGTTTCTGGAAACCTCGGCCAACCCGTTCGTGACCTTGCTCGGATCACCGCAAACCGCTACGCGGCGCCTCAATCTGGCGCAGGCGTTCAATCCGCTTGGCTCGATCGCCGGCATATTGATTGGCCAGCATTTCATTTTTTCCGGTATCGAACACACACCGGAACAGCTGGCAGCGATGAGCGAGGTTGAACGCACGGCGTACTACGTCAGCGAAACCAAGGCGGTGCAATGGCCGTACCTGGTGATCGGCCTGGTAGTGCTGGCGTGGGCAGTGCTGATCCTTGCCACGCGCTTTCCCAAAAGCGCTGCGCCGCGCGCCGCGGCAACGCCTGCCGCAGGCTCCGGCGTATTGAGCCGATTGCTGCGCGACCGGTTTTTCATCGGTGCCATGTTGGCCCAGTTCTTCTACGTCGGCGCGCAAGTGGGCGTGTGGAGCTACACCATCCGCTACGTGCAGGCGACCATGCATGGCACGTCCGCCAGGATGGCAGCCAACTTTCTCACCGCTGAGCTGATCTGCTTCATGGTCGGTCGCTTCGCCGGGGCCGGCTTGATGAAGTACGTCTCACCGGTGCGGCTGCTGTTTACGTTTGCCGCCATCAACGTGGCGCTGACGCTGTATGCGGTGGTGCATCCGGGCAGCAGCGGCGCGTATGCGCTGGCGGCGTGCAGCTTCTTCATGTCGGTGATGTATCCAACCATCTTCGCGCTGGGCGTGGAGGGGCGCAGCGACGACGAACGCAAGCTCGGGTCCGGCCTGCTGGTGATGACCATCATCCGCGGCGCCGTGCTCACGGCGATCATGGGCGCGGTGTCCGATCACTCCAGCATGTCCGATGCGATGATTGTGCCCGCCATGAGCTTCGCCATCATTGCCCTGTTTGCCTGGCGGCGCCGCGCCGCGCGGAGTGCCGTTTGATGCAACGCCATTACTATGCCCTGGACCTCAAGGACGATGCCGCCGCCATCGCCGAATACGAACGCTGGCATCGCCCCGGCGTCGTCTGGCCGGAAATCGTCACCGCCATCCGTGCGTCCGGCATCGAGGAGATGGAAATCTTCCGTACCGGCAATCGTCTGGTGATGGCGGTGACGATGGCCGATGACTACATGCCTTCCTCCAAACAAGGCGCCGATGCCGACGCGAGGACGAA
>NZ_DATEJY010000138.1:0-10279 GCF_035277725.1 Dyella sp.
CCAGCGACACGTGCCCGACTCGATACCATCACTACGCTACGTTCTCAGCCTCGCGCTCGCAGCTAGCTTGCCGCGCTGTCCATGTTGCGGACGAGCACCCGTTCAGAACACCTCGTGAATTTATGACACAGTAAGACTAGCCGGCAACTATCTGATCCGCGCCGAACCCGCACAACTGCAACGCGTACTGCGTGACGCGCGTGCGGCGGCGATAAAAGCCGCGCCGGAAGCCGTACTCGATCAGCAGCAAAGCCAAACCGTCAGCGAATTGCGCAGCGATTATTTTCAGCAGGACGTAGCGATGACCGGCATTCTGGTGGGCGTGATCGCTGCCTTGTTGCTGGTGACCGCGCTCGGCATCGTCGGTCTTGCCAGTTTCTGGGTGGCGCAGCGGCGAAAGCAGATTGGCGTACGGCGCGCGCTGGGCGCGACGCGGCGCGACATCCTGCGCTATTTCCAGACCGAGAATTTCCTGATCGTCAGCATGGGCGTGATGCTGGGCATGGTGCTGGCCTATGGTTTGAACATCTGGCTGATGCTGTCGTATGAGCTGCCGCGCTTGCCGGTGTATTACCTGCCGGTTGGCGTGCTGGCGCTTTGGTTGCTCGGCCAGCTCGCCGTGCTTGCGCCAGCAATGCGCGCGGCGTCCGTGCCGCCCATGGCGGCAACGCGGACCGAATAAAGCGCGCCGTGCGCGGTCGGCAACACCCTGGCATGATTTGCATTCGGCGTAGCCGAACGATCGTCACGGAATGTCTTGCCAGGGGAATGTATGAAGTTTGCTTGCTTCAGTATCGGCATGCTTGCGCTGTGGGTGGCGTCACGATCGCATGCGGCAAGCTGTCCACCACCGAATCGAACGCTTAGCGTCAGCGTGCCGGGCCATCCGTTTTCCGCCGTGTCGGATGCGGATGGTTGTTGGCTGTTCGTGTCTGCAAGCACCGGCGAAGCGAAGGGCGTGGTCGTTGTATTGCACGACAAGGATGGGGATTTCAGCGTCGATCATATGGTTGCCGGGTTTCCCGCGAGAGTTGAGCTTTCTTCCGGACGGCCGAACCTTGGTCGCGACCTTGTTCGCTGCCAAGCAGGTGCAATTCGTCGCGACGCCCGATTAGCGTAGGTTGGGATGGGCGAAACGCGAACCCCAACATCCCAGTATCTTGCACGCCATGCTGGGGTTCGGCTGCGCCTCACCCCAACCTGCGGCGCTATAGTTGCATCCCGTAAAGCAGCCGCGTTATCCAGGTATGACGATTAACAGGATCGGCATGTCGACCACCCACGACAACCTGCTCGGCACCTATCTGAGAGACCGCCGCACCAAGCTCGATCCGGCCACGTTCGGCTTTCCGTTGGCGCGCCGGCGCACGCCGGGCTTGCGCCGCGAAGAGGTAGCCCAGCGCGCCAACGTCAGCCCCACCTGGTACACCTGGCTGGAACAAGGGCGGGGCGGCGCGCCGTCGCCTGACGTGCTCGAACGCATTGCCCACGCGCTGATGTTGACGGATGTCGAACGCGAACATCTGTTTCTGCTTGCACTGGGCCGGCCGCCGGAGGTGCGTTATCAGGCGACGGAAGGCGTGACGCCGCGCCTGCAGCGCGTGCTCGATGCGATGACATTCACGCCTGCGCTGGTGAAGACCGCCACCTGGGACATCGTGGCGTGGAACAGCGCGGCTGCCGCCGTACTGACCAATTACGGCCAACTCGAGCCGCAGCAGCGCAATGTGTTGCGCTTGCTGTTTCTCAATCCGCATGTGCGTGCTGCACAAGTCGATTGGGAAAGCGTGGCGCGCTTCGTAGTGGCGGTGTTTCGCGCGGAGGCGGCTCGGGCGGGCGCTTCCAAGGCCATCGAAGCGCTGGTCGATGAACTGTGCCGCCTCAGTCCGGAGTTTGCAGCGCTGTGGCGCGACAATGACGTGCAGACGTACGGCGGAGGTACCAAGCATCTGCATCACCCGGAACTCGGCTTGATCTCCATGGAATATTCCGCCTTTGCGGTCGACGGCCGGCCCGATCTGAGCATGGTGGTCTACAACCCGGCCACGCCGGAGGATGCGGAGCGGGTCCGTCTGCTGATCAAGGCCAAGGCGAATGGGGAATCTGCCCGTTGACGGCAGTACGACGATGGGACGGGAGCGGCTTCATCGCAGGCGACCATGAACGTTTGATGGCTGTTACGCGCGCGCGACAACCGCCTTGGCGTATTTTTCACGTCTGACGCACGGTTGAAACAGTAGATCGTTGGATTGTCATCGCGCTGTAGCAATGCCTGTCGCCAGTGAACCCATTCGATCTCGCCATTCTGCGTTTCATCAACCACGTCGTGCCTCGATCGCACATGCTCGATTACGTGGCTTTCGGCATCGAGAAATTCTATTTCACGCGCGGCCTGGGCATGATCTGCTTGCTGTGGTGGCTGTGGTTCCGCAACGGATCAACGGCGCGGCGCGATCGTGAAATTGTCGTCGCCACGACGGTGGCGACGGTGCTCGCCTTGGCCTTGGGTCGATTGCTCGCCCATTACCTGCCGTTCCGGCTTCGCCCCATGGTCGATCCGGCACTGATGATGAATTTCCCGAGCGATCCCGGGGCATGCAAAGTGCCTGTCCTGCGCACGTGGAGTTCGTTCCCCAGTGATCACGCGATGATGTGGTGTGCGGTGGCCACTGGCATCTATCTCGCGTCGCGGCGGCTCGGGATTCTCGCCTATATCTACGCGTTCTTCTTCATCTGCCTGCCCCGCGTCTACTTAGGGATGCATTACCCGACGGACATCCTGGCCGGCGCGGCACTCGGCATCGTTATCTGCCTGCTGCTCAATCATCCCGTGATCCGCACGCGGCTTGCCGTGCCGGCATTGGACTGGTCGGTGAAGTATCAGGGCGTGTTTTATGCCGCGGTTTTTCTATTGAGCTTTGAACTGGCAAGCCAGTTCGATGAGTTGCGCAGGCTGGGTGAGTTTTTCTGGCACAACGCGTGATGGGTGTGCTGCGCAGTGCGCATCACTGCCAGCAACCGGCGCGTTTGCAGACAACCGGAATCAACACCGCGCCCAGGATGTAGCCGATCAACGCAGCCAGGCAGGACAGTTCCACCAGCGCGCGGTAGATCTCGGACGGCTCCCACTCGCCCGACCACGGCAGCAGCGCGGCGCCGGACAGATGCCACAACGGAATCGCGATGAAGGCAAGGCAGGCCGCTACCGTGGCGACGAAATCCCAGAACAGGGATTCAAGCCGTGATGGCCAGCCGCTGGTGAAGTAATGGCACACGAATGCCACGAAGGTGGTCGCTACCAACACGGCAAGAAACGGAATCAGCCCGTCGTGGAAGATGTATTGCAAACCCATGGCGATACCCCCGTCGTCCGGCATGGCGCGCGTGCGTGGCCATCATATAGCGATTACATAGCCTGCTATTGGAAAACTGTACTCGAATCCTGCTCGAGTAGACCTTGATAGTGACCGGCCAGCACACATAGTCAGCCAGACGGGCCATACGCGCGGCCTGCTGTGTCACTGGTTTCCCCGAGAGGTAGGCATGTCCCCGTTTCGCCAAAAACTTGCCGGATTGCGGCTCGAGCGCATGCATGCGTCCAGGCAGTACGCGGAGGGTGGCTTCATCAACACCTATGCGCCCAGCGCCGTGCGCGAAGCGGGCGGGCGGCCGGCGCTGATGGACCTCATGTTTCGCGGCAATGAATTGCGCGTACCCTCGCAGCCGCTGCCGTCGCTCGATCCGCGCGCAGCGTGGACGCGGCGGGTGCAATCCGGCTTGCGCGCCACCTGGCTCGGGCACTCCACCGTGTTGCTGGAAATCGATGGCAAGCGCGTGCTGACCGATCCGGTATGGGGCGAGCGGGCATCGCCGTTTCCGTTCCTCGGGCCGAAGCGTTTCCAGCCGGTGCCGGTGGCGATCGATGCCTTGCCCGCGCTCGATGTGATCGTGATTTCGCACGATCACTACGATCATCTGGATTACGTCAGCGTGCGCGCGCTGGCGAAGTTGAACGTACCGTTTGTCACCTCGCTTGGCGTTGGCGCACGCCTGGAGGCATGGGGCATTCCCGCCGAACGCATCATTGAACTTGACTGGTGGGAAAGCACGGCGGTCAATGGCCTCACGATTACCGCGGCGCCATCGCATCATTTTTCCGGCCGCACGCTGCGTGATCGCAACAGTACATTGTGGTCGTCGTTCGCGATGCGTGGCGAACGGCATGCGGTGTTCTTCAGTGGCGATACCGGCCTTGCGCCGCACTTTGCCGAGATCGGCCAGCGGCTCGGGCCGTTCGATCTGGTGATGATCGAGGTCGGCGCGTTCCATCCGTCGTGGGGTAGCGTGCATCTTGGTCCCGACAATGCCTTGAAGGCGTGGCAGCAACTAGGCAGCGGAAGTTTCTTGCCGATTCACTGGGCCACGTTCAACCTGGCCATGCATGCCTGGGACGAGCCGGCGGAAGTGCTGCTCGCCAAGGCGCCGGAAGGCTTGTTGATGCCTTTGCTGGGCGAGCCGGTTGAGCCGGCGTTTGTGGAAGACGTGCAGCCGTGGTGGCGCAAGGTGGAGCAGGAGCGGTGGAAGGGTTCGACGTTGCAGGTGGCGTCCAGGTTTTCCAAATAAGCGTTCTCGTAGGCTGGGATGAAATCCCAGCATGGGGATTTCAAAAGCGCTGGGATTTCATCCCAGCCTACGAAACCAGCTTAGGCCGCAATTTGCTCGAATATTGCGAAATACCTTGAACCGTCGTCCCGGCGAAAGCCGGGATCCAGCGACTTTTTAGATCCTCAAAGTCACTGGGCCCCGGCTTTCGCCGGGGCGACGAGGCTGGTCGTAGGCTGGATTTCATCCCAGCCTACGAAATCGCTTCACGTACATCATTACGCCGCCTGTACCGTCTCCACCGCCACGATTGCCTCCTGCAATTGCGTCAACGTGAACGGCTTGTTGAGCACCCGCACGCTCTCCGGAATATTCGCAATCGCATCTGCGTGGCCGGTGATGATGATCGCCGGCAGCGATTGTTTCTTGGCGCGCAGTTGGCGGATGACTTCGGAGCCGGACATCAGCGGCATGGCGTAATCGCTGATCAGCATGTCGACGTCTTCCAGTGCTTCGTCTGGCAAGTCGACGGCTTGCACACCGTCGGCCAGCGCGGTGACGCGGTAGCCGAGTTCTTCGAGCAAGGTCACCGTGGTCAGGCGTACGCCGTCGTGGTCGTCGATCAGCAGGATGTGGTGCAAGCCTTCCGGCGGGCTGCTTTGCAACGCCGAGGACAACGATGGCGCATTCGCGATCATCTGCGGCAACTGTGCGGCGCGCGGCAACCAGATTTCCACCGTGGTGCCCTGGCCGAGCCGGCTTTCGATGCGCACGGTGCCGTCGGATTGCCGGGCGAATCCATACACCATGCTGAGCCCCAGGCCAGTGCCCTTGCCTTGCGCCTTGGTGGTGAAAAACGGTTCGGTGACGCGCTCAAGATCATCGGGCGAGATGCCGATGCCGTCATCCGACACGGCCAGCACCACGTAGTCGCCAGCGGGAAGGCCGGCATGGCCGCCGTGTGCGTTGCGGCCCCGGACGCGAATCGTGCCGCCTTCCGGCATCGCGTCGCGCGCGTTGATCGCCAGATTCACCAACGCCAGTTCCAACTGTCCTGCATCCGCATACGGATGCCAGATGTTCTCGTCCATCTGCCAGTCGAGCGCCACCATGCCGCCTAGCGTGTGCTCCAGTAATTGCGTGACGGCGGTGGAGAATTTGGTGATGTCGATGCTGGCGGGTTCGAGCTTCTGTTTGCGCGCAAACGCCAGTAAGCGTGCAACCAGTGCCGCACCTTGTTCGGCGGCGCGGCGGGTGATGTTGAACAGCCGGTTGTATTCCGGGGCCATCGGTACGCGCAGTTGCAGCGTTTCCAGGCCACCCAGCACGGCTGCCAGCAGATTGTTGAAATCGTGCGCGATGCCGCCGGTGATCTGCCCCAGTGCATCCATCTTGCGTGCATGCAGCAGTTGCGATTCCAGTTCCTTGCGGTCGGTCACATCGAGCAGGGTGCCGGCATATTCCAAGGCATCGGCTTGTGCATCGCGCAGCATCACGCCCTGGTCCAGCAGATAACGGTACTGTCCATCGGCCATAAGCCAGCGGTATTCCACCGCGTAATCGCGCCCATCCTGGCGCGCTGCCAGCTCGGTGGCCACGTGCGCACGGTCATCGGGATGCACGCGTTCCATCCATG
The DNA here is from genome assembly GCF_035277725.1 of Dyella sp. GTDB lineage: Bacteria > Pseudomonadota > Gammaproteobacteria > Xanthomonadales > Rhodanobacteraceae > Dyella_B. The sequence continues at coordinate 6,239 of NZ_DATEJY010000138.1, forward strand.
GCATCGGTTGAGCGGTGAGTTCATCCAGGGTGAAACCAGTCAGCGCCTTGAAGTTACCGCTGACGAACTTCGGCGCGTGCGGCGAGCCGTCCAGCTTTTCCAGGTAAAGCACGATCGGCAGCGATTCGAGAATGGCAGTCTGCCGCTGCTCGGCACGGCGCAAGGCTTGCTCGGCTTGCAACGCGGCATCGCGCAGGGTCTGCTCCTGCAAGGCTTTTAGCTGCACTTCGCGCCGCATCATGTAGAGATCGACGAACACCGCCACCTTAGAATGCAACACCATCGGCTCGACCGGCTTGAACACGTAATCGACCGCGCCCATGGCATAGCCGCGAATGAGGTGTTCCATCTCCTTGTTCACGGCGGAAAGAAAAATGATCGGGATGCGCTTGGTCTGCTCGCGCGCACGAATCAGCTGCGCGGTTTCGTAGCCGTCCATGCCCGGCATATAGACGTCCAGCAGGATCACCGCGAATTCGCCCTTGAGCAGCTGGCGCAACGCCTCTTCGCCCGAATTGGCCGGCACTACTTCCGCGATGTCTTCCAGCACGTTGGTGATGGCGTGCAAGTTGCCCTCGTCGTCGTCCACCAGCAGCACGCGGGCGCGGGCGGTGGTTTGCAGAGGATCGTCAGGTGTCACGTGGGCGGCTGCGAGTGGGAGGGTTGTCATGGCTGGTTCTCCAGCGCCAGTTCCAAGGTTTGGACGTTCGCCGTTGCGCGTTCGCGCGAGCGCGTAATCCACACCCGCAGCAGGGCGAGCAGCAATTCGATGTCGACCGGCTTGGCGATGTAGTCGGAGGCGCCGGCATCCAGGCATTTTTGCCGGTCGCCTTTCATGGCCTTGGCCGTTACCGAGATCAGCGGCACGTTGGCCAGCCTGGGCTGTGCGCGAATCTGCTTCATGGTTTCGTAGCCGTCCATCTCGGGCATCATGATGTCGATCAGCGCCACATCGATGCCCGGCGTCTGCTCAAGAATGAGAATGCCGTCGCGCCCACGCTCGGCATGCAGCACTTCCACCGCGTAGTTTTCCAGCACGCTGGTCAGCGAATAAATGTTGCGGATGTCGTCGTCGACGATCAGGACCCTGGCGCCGGCCAATTCAGGCGCCGCGCGCAAAGTCGTGACGGTAGCGCTATCTGCAGCAGGGGCGGTGACCGAAACAGGCCTCTGATGGATGCGCCGGGCCAGATCGGTGAACACCGCGGTCAGGCGTTCGACGGTCGCTGGTTTTTCGGTGACGCCGTAATCATTGAGCGATTGATCGGCGGCCAGGTTTTCGATGCCGGAAATGATGTGCGTCGGCACGTGCATGGTATGCGGATCGTGCTTGAGCAGATCCAGCAGTACGAAGCCGTCGATATCCGACAAGCCAAGATCCAGCGTGATGGCATGCGGTCGAAGCTTGCGCGCCAATGCCAGCGTGCCGGCGCCGGCGGTCGATACCACGCCCTTCAAGCCGACATCGCGGGCAATGTCCAGCAGGATCGAGGCGAACGTGGGATCGTCTTCGACGATCAGCACGAACGGCGAGTCATCGAGCGCATCGCGATCGTCCGTCACTTCCAGCTGCGCGGGCAGGACATTGGGCACGGTGGCGCCGCTATTGTCATAGCGTGCGTTGTGGATGGCCGGTGTAGCAGCCGCCAGCGAAGGCAGTTCCATCGGCACGAACAGCGTGAAGGTGGAACCCTGCCCGGGCGTGGAGCGAACCTGCAGTTCGCCGCCGAGCAGGTGGGCAATTTCGCGGCTGATCGACAACCCGAGGCCGGTGCCGCCGTATTTGCGACTGGTGGTGCCATCGGCCTGCTGGAACGCTTCGAAGATCAGCTTTTGCTTGTCCTTGGGGATACCGATGCCGGTATCGGTCACGGCGATTTCGATGGCGCAATCGGCATCGCGCAGCACGCGGTGATGCGTGCTCCAGCCGCCGGTGGCGCGATTCACCGCCAGCGTGACGCGTCCCTGCGAGGTGAACTTGAAGGCATTGGAAAGCAGGTTGAGCACGATCTGCTGCAGGCGCTTTTCATCGGTGCGGATGGACGCCGGCAGGTTGGCGCTGAACTCGACCTGGAAATCCAGGTTCTTGTCGGCAGCCAGCTGGCGGAACGTGCGCTCCATATGCTGCTTGAGGCTGTTCATCGACATGTCGCCGATCTCGATCGACACCGTGCCGGATTCGATCTTGGACAGATCCAGAATGTCGTTGATGAGGTTTAGCAGGTCGGAGCCGGCGGAGTGGATGGTGCGCGCGAATTCGATCTGTTTGTCGTTGAGGTTGCCTTGCGGGTTGTCGGACAACAGGCGCGACAGAATCAACAAGGAGTTCAGCGGCGTGCGCAGTTCGTGGCTCATGTTGGCCAGGAACTCCGACTTGTACTTGGAGGTGAGCGCCAGCTGTTCGGCCTTTTCTTCCACCGCGCGGCGGGCCAGGTCGATCTCGAAGTTCTTCGCTTCCACCTGCTTCTTTTCGTTCTCCAGCAGTTGCGCTTTTTCCTGCAACTCCTCGTTGGTGGTGTGCAGTTCTTTTTGCTTGGTGGTGAGTTCGGTCTGGCGCGCCTGCAGTTCCTGCGTGAGCAACTGCGACTGCTTGAGCAGGCCTTCCGTGCGCATGGTGGCAGCGATCGTGTTCAACACGATGCCGACCGATTCCATCAGCTGGTCGAGGAAGCTCTGGTGCGTTTCGTTGAAGCGGCTGAAGGAGGCCAGCTCGATCACGGCTTTTACGTCATCTTCGAACAACGCCGGCAGCACGGCGGTATTGACGGGCGCCGCCTGGCCCAGTCCCGAGCTGATGCGAATGAATTCGGCCGGCACATCGGAGAGCAGGATCGCGCGCTTGTCGGCCGCGCATTGGCCAATCAAGCCTTCGCGCAACTTGAAGGTAGGCTTGAGCGTGTCGCGGCTTTCCGCGCCGTAGCTGGCGACCAGGTCCAGCACGGTTTCGTTTTCCTCGCGGCGCGTGACGTAGAACACGCCGTATTGCGCATTCACCAGCGGCGCCAGTTCCGACATGATCAGGTTGGATACGGTGGCGAGGTCGCGCTCGCCCTGCAGCATGCGCGAGAAGCGCGCGAGATTGGTCTTCAGCCAATCCTGTTCCGCGTTCTTCAAGGTCTGGTCCTTGAGGTTGCGGATCATCTCGTTGATGTTGTCTTTCAGCGAAGCCATTTCGCCGGAGGCTTCCACCGCGATCGAACGCGACAGGTCGCCTTTGGTCACGGCGGTGGCCACGTCGGCGATCGAGCGCACCTGGTTGGTGAGGTTGGCGGCGAGCTGGTTCACGTTGTCGGTCAGGTCGCGCCACAGACCCGCGGCACCGGGCACGCGCGCCTGGCCGCCGAGCTTGCCTTCGATACCCACTTCGCGCGCCATGTTGGTGACCTGGTCGGCGAAGGTGGCCAGTGTTTCGATCATGCCGTTGATGGTGTCGGCCAGCGCGGCGATTTCGCCTTTGGCACCCACCGAAAGCTTGCGCTTGAGATTGCCTTGCGCCACCGCGGTGACCACCTCGGCAATACCGCGTACCTGGTTGGTGAGGTTGGTCGCCATCAGGTTGACGTTGTCGGTGAGGTCCTTCCACGTGCCGCCCACGCCCGGTACCTGCGCCTGGCCGCCAAGCTTGCCTTCGGTGCCGACTTCGCGTGCCACGCGTGTCACTTCCGAGGCGAAGGCGTTGAGCTGCACCACCATGGTGTTGATGGTGTCCTTCAATTCCAGGATTTCGCCCTTGACGTCCACCGTAATCTTTTTGGAAAGATCGCCGCGTGCGACCGCCGTGGTCACCTCCGCAATGTTGCGCACCTGACCGGTAAGGTTATCGGCCATCAGGTTCACGTTGTCGGTCAGGTCTTTCCAGGTGCCGGCAATGCCGCGCACTTGCGCCTGGCCGCCGAGCTTGCCCTCGGTGCCCACCTCGCGGGCCACGCGGGTCACCTCGGACGCGAACGAGTTGAGCTGCACCACCATGGTGTTGATGGTGTCCTTCAGCTCCAGGATCTCGCCGCGCACGTCGACGGTGATCTTCTTGGAGAGGTCGCC